>NZ_FNNG01000038.1 GCF_900106765.1 Tepidimicrobium xylanilyticum | reverse complement strand
TTCGGCGCAAGGTCACTCGACCAGTGAGCTATTACGCACTCTTTAAATGTATGGCTGCTTCTAAGCCAACATCCTGGTTGTCTGTGTAACCTTACCTCCTTTGCCACTTAATTTGGATTTAGGGACCTTAGCTGGTGGTCTGGGCTCTTTCCCTCTCGACTATGAAGCTTATCCCACATAGTCTGACTCCCGAGTATCATGATTATGGCATTCGGAGTTTGATAGGTTTTGGTAACGCTACGCGCCCCTAGACCAGTCAGTGCTCTACCTCCATATCACTTCTCTCGAGGCTAGCCCTAAAGCTATTTCGAGGAGAACCAGCTATCTCCGAGTTCGATTGGCTTTTCACCCCTACCCACAGGTCATCCGATAGCTTTTAAACGCTAAACGGTTCGAGCCTCCATTGAATTTTACTTCAACTTCACTCTGCCCATGGGTAGATCACCCGGTTTCGGGTCTATGGTATCAAACTATCCGCCCTATTAAGACTCGGTTTCCCTACGGCTTCGTACCTTAAGTACTTAACCTCGCTTGATACCATAACTCGCTGGCACGTTCTACAAAAAGTACGCGGTCACTCCTATATAGAGCTCCCACTGCTTGTAGGCATAGGGTTTCAGGTTCTATTTCACTCCCCTCCCGGGGTTCTTTTCACCTTTCCCTCACGGTACTTCTCCGCTATCGGTCACCAGGGAGTATTTAGCCTTGGGAGGTGGGCCTCCCTGCTTCCCACAGGATTTCACGTGTCCCATGGTACTCTGGATCACAACTTAAGTTTTTCAGGTTTCGTCTACAGGACTTTCACCTTCTGTGGTGGGACTTTCCAGACCCTTCGACTACCTTACTCCTCTTAATTTGCGTTGTGTCCTCAACCCCGAAGTCTAAAGCCTTCGGTTTGGGCTCTTCCCCTTTCGCTCGCCGCTACTTAGGGAATCGATGTTTCTTTCTTTTCCTCAGGGTACTTAGATGTTTCAGTTCCCCTGGTATGCCTTCATACACCTATGGATTCAGTGCATGATGCTTGAGGTTTTCTCAAGCGGGTTCCCCCATTCGGATATCCCCGGATCAACGTCTATTTGCGACTAC
>NZ_FNNG01000037.1 GCF_900106765.1 Tepidimicrobium xylanilyticum | reverse complement strand
GGTAGTGTAAAATAATTTGTGCTTTTAGGAAATAAAATTCTCTTTTCTGGCAAGAATCTAAATAAGACCAAAACTAGAAAGGAGAATTTTTTATGGCAACTTTACCAAAGGAAGTTTTAAGAAATATGATAGTAGATGGAGATTTAAAAACAGTAAATGATCTCCACACATATCTTAAAGAAATGTTTAAAGATGCACTACAAGAGATGTTAGAGGCAGAATTAGAGGTAGAATTAGGATATGTAAAAGGAGATAAAAAGAACAAAAATACAGATAATCGTAGAAATGGTACTACGAAAAAGACTGTAAGCACTCGTTTTGGAGAAATTGAGTTAGATATACCAAGAGATAGAAATGGCGAATTTGAACCAGTAGTAGTTCCAAAACATACAAGGGATATATCAGGTATAGAAGAACAAATAATATCCCTTTATGCAAGAGGAATGTCAACTAGGGATATTCATGACCAGGTAAAGGATCTCTATGGAATTGAAGTATCAGCAGATATGGTTAGCAAAATAACAGATAAAATTATTCCACAAATAAATGAGTGGAAAAACAGACCCCTAGAACCTGTTTATCCCTTCATTTTTCTAGATGCTATACATTATAAGGTAAGGGAAGATGGCCAAATTAAGAACAAAGCAGCCTATGTTGTTTTAGGGGTTACCCTAGATGGCTTCAAGGATATATTGGGCATTTGGATAGGTGAAACTGAGTCCTCAAAGTTCTGGCTAGGGGTATTAAACGATTTAAAAAACAGGGGAGTAGAAGATGTATTAATATTTAGTGTAGATGGATTAACAGGCCTAAAGGAGGCAATACAAGCAGCTTACCCTAATGCTGAAATACAAAGATGTATAATTCATCAACTCAGAAATTCTTTTAAATATGTTAGTTATAAAGATTTAAGGGAATTTGCAAATGATTTTAAAGAAGTATATAAGGCTGTAAATGAAGAGGAAGGATATCAGAAACTACTAGATTTAGAAGAAAAATGGGGAAAAAAATATCCCTATGCTATCAAAAGTTGGGATATGAATTGGGATGTACTATCGCCATTTTTCAAATATCCTATTGAAATTAGAAAAATAATGTATACTACAAATATAATAGAAGGTTTGCATAGGCAATTTAGGAAAGTTACAAAGACTAAGTCTGTCTTTCCAACTGATTTATCCCTAGAAAAAATGCTATATCTAGCAAGTCAAAATGTTATGAAAAAGTGGACCCAGAGATATAGAAATTGGGACTCTATTCTAAATCAACTGATGATATTTTTTGAAGGAAGGGTAGAACAATATCTTTAAAATTGAAACAATGCACCCTAAATCTATAGAAAAACTTGGGGAATAGGATTTAACAGGTGGTTTCTAGGTAAATAATGGCCTAGGCCATTATTTACCTAGAAACCACCTAACTAAAAAAATGAACACATTTCTCCATGTTTAAAATTATTGCCAAAATTATAAGAATTTATGTATATTTCCCTATAATTTTGGCAAACTAAAACTAAAGTATCAAATTTGAAAAATTATTATCTAAATTTAATCTAAATTTTCTTGTCAGATCAGAGTAATCAAACTTACTTAAAGCACAAAATTTATTACAGTCTC
>NZ_FNNG01000036.1 GCF_900106765.1 Tepidimicrobium xylanilyticum | reverse complement strand
AAGATTTGTATGTAGAAATGAAAAAGAAGCCACTGAAGACTTAATTAAAATATCCTTGTACTATGGCTTTAAATACAGGTTCTGTAATGTAGCTATATAGCCCCCTAATAGATTTGGAAAAAATCCTTGTATCATGGTAACATAAAACTAACAGGGGGCGATACCATGACACGCAATAAATATAGCGATGAATTTAAAGAACAAATCATCCGGGAATGTCAGGAAACCGGTAATGTGGCCCTGGTAGCCAGACGTCATGAAATATCATCCAATACCATCCATACATGGATTAGGAAATACAGACAACAAGGCAGTGTAAAATCTCTTCCCCGAGGAGAAGCCGTCCGTGCTAAAGCCTTAGAACAAAGATTAAAAGAAGTAAGTCAGCAAAATGATCAACTGAAGCGGCTATTGGCAGAAAAAGAATTAGAACTGGCGATCCTCAGAGAAATCAGAGACCTTAAAAACCCTCATTAGCCGACAAAGTTGCCATTGCTGATAGGTGGATCAATGAAGGTTACCCTATACAAACCATTCTCAACTTTGTCGGCCTGGCCAGTTCCACCTACTATGCCCATATTAAAAAAGAAAATAACCATAAACCGGTCTCAACAGCCAAACGAGGCCGTAAGATACCAGGATACAGCTTAAACCAAGATAAAGAGCCGGTTGACGATAAAACCATCAAAAACTACTTACTAGAGCTAATTGATGGAGATGGATATCCCTATGGATATAAAAAACTAAATAAATGCCTACAAGAAGACCATGGACTGATTATTAACCATAAAAAGACCTACCGGCTCTGTAAAGAACTAAATATACTAAGACCCCAAAGGAAAAGGAAACCATATAGGCCAGCTAAATTAGCCAAAAAAGAAGCGATTACTCGTTCCAACCAGCACTGGCAAATTGACCTTAAGTATGGCTATATCCTTGGCACAAGGCGGTTTTTCTTTCAAATATCAGTCATTGATGCTTTCGATAAAGAAGTCATTGACAGCCATATTGGCTTTACTGCCAAAGCACGTGATGCTATTAGAGTAGTGAAAAATGCCGTCAGGAAAAGAAACATTAAGAAGACCGACCAATTAGTCCTAAGAAGCGACAACGGTCCACAATTTCGAGCAAAAGCATTCTCTAAAGCGATGGACAAGTTAGGGATAATCCACGAAAGAATCCCTGTTAACACACCTAACATGAATGCCTATATTGAATCATTCCATAGTATCTTGGAAGATGAATGTTACAGTCGTCATGAATTTGACACCTTTGCCGAAGCATATGAAGCTATTTCTGACTACCTGAACTACTACAACAATAGACGTAGGCATGGTAGCCTGGGTTATCTGGCACCTGCGGCATTTTACCGACTACATCAAAGTGAAATTAGCAGTTGTCAGAAGCAAGCAGCATAAAATCGGATTTCTCAACCCAAGAAAACTCAGTTTTGATTTCGAAATAGAGTCAAGGGTGCGAAGCAGGCTTTAGCCCTGGCCCCTGACTCTATGAGAAAACAAAATTACCCTGTTAATGGGTTGAGAAATTAAGAAAAACAAAGGGTTTCTATAACAGTGCTTGAGATACACGGATATTCTCCATTATTAGGGGGTTAAACCGGTAGCTAGTGGTAATGAAAAAGGCCATGTAGAAAGAGGAATAGAATTTGTCAGGAGAAAGGTTTTCTCAAGTAAAAGTGAATTTGATTCAGTAGA
>NZ_FNNG01000035.1 GCF_900106765.1 Tepidimicrobium xylanilyticum | reverse complement strand
CTTCCACAGTAGGTACATACAATTGCTTTTTGTACCTGTCTGTTTAAATCTATTAGCCTTACTTCAACCATTTGGCTGTTGCATTTATGACAAAGTTTCATAATTGTTCACCCCTATAATGCTTTATGCAATCTATAGTTAAGTTCTTGTCCTTGGAATTCAATTATGTGCCCTTTGCACATTTCAGTAATCCTAGTACCTATTCCTTCGTCAAAATCAATTATGTCATTTATCAAGTATTCACTTGATATTATCATTGGAGCATTCTTAAAGTATCTATAATTGACTATTTCAAATATTGCTCTTTTGTCTGCATCATTTAAAACCTCATAACCTGCTCTAGTTCTATGTGTTGCATTTTTATAGAGATCATCTATGAGTAAAACTGTTGCATTTTTGTATTTGTTTATTTCTTTAGCATAGCTTTCTTCATCCATGGCCACTTGCTTAATTCTAGTTATATCTTCTCTATACTGCATGTATCTAACCCCAATGTTTCTTTTCATGAATTCATTAGCTATAGCTATGCTTAAATGGGTTTTTCCTGCTCCTACTTGTCCTAAAAAAGCTATTGAGTTGTTTCTTAAGTTTTTAATACTATCAAACTTTTTTACATAATCCATGGCCATAGCTTTAGCGTCAGCGGTTATTTTGTTGGTAGGTTTAAAGTTGTTAAAATTTCTTTGTAAAAAAGCTTCTGTTATTCCTGATGATTCTATTATTCTTTTATATAATTTAACTTCTCTGCATTTGCATGGCCTAGCTGTATTATTTTCTATATCAAATAACCATTCTTCATCCTTGCATATCTCGCACTCATAGTGAGTCTTCTCCTCCGTTCCAGAGGAATTGGCTTTTATCGAATTTAAAATTCTTTCTGCTATTTTTTGAAGTTGATCCATTTTTTACAGCCTCCTTTTTTACCTGTTTTTTCTCCCATTCTTCTTCAAATATAGGCATAAAATAGCTAAATGAGTTTATTGTTATCCGTCCATTCCTAGCTTTGTTTTCTTCTGCTGTTGTTTTCATAACACCCAAAATAAAGTTAATGTCTTTATATTTTTCATAAACATCAACTATATCAATCATGTCTTTACTACTACACATAGGTCTATTTCTTATTTTTAGATATGCTCTCTCTATCTTTTCAACTGGGCTAATCTGTTTGGTAGGAGCGGCACCTACCGGGGCGACAGATTCTTTATCTTGTTTGATAGGGTCGGCACCTATCGGGGCGACAAGATTATCCTGTTGTATGGAGTCCGCATCCATATCGGTGACAGGATTGTCGTTTCCAGTTTTTTGGGGCTGGTTATCTATAGTAGTAATAATATTATTTATATTTTCTTTAATATTTTCTTTAAGGCACCCTTCAACCTCAGCATTTTCAACGTTTTGAACCATGGCAACCCTTGTCCTTTTGTTCAACCCTTGCTTTGTCTTTTCGTTCAACCTTTTTCCATTTGTGCAACCCTTGTCTTTTTGTTCAAGGGTGTTGCCTACATATATGTTGTTTTCAATGTTTTTTAATAACCCTTGAACATTTATACAACCCTTGTCCCATTCTTCAACCCTTGTGTTTATTTCATATTCTGGAACCTTTCCTGGGCTATAGTTTTTTCTTTTCACAACTTTCCAGTCAATTAACTGTTTTAATTGCTTAGACATATATGTTTCAGAGCTATCACAAGCTGATGCAAATTCTTTTAAGGTTATTTCATCTGATTTTTTTCCCCAAGAATATGTTCTTCTCATAATGAATAGGCATATACTCATTTGCTTTCCATTTAGTTTAAACATTGAAAGAGCTTCAAGTAACAAATTAGCTATTCTACCATATCCATCTTCTAGTTCAGCTTTTAGTACTTCTTTATCATTAGACATTTAGATCACCTACTTTAGAAGCTAAGAGCTTGAAGCTCCTAGCCTATTCCTCAAATGGTGTTCCTTCAAATAGCGATTTATCTTCTTCATATTCATCACCGTTTTCTGGTAGAACTTCTATAACATCA
>NZ_FNNG01000034.1 GCF_900106765.1 Tepidimicrobium xylanilyticum | reverse complement strand
ATCCATTTTCATCTATGTATTTTACGATAGCATCAAATAGTTTAGATTCTTTTTCATTTAGCATGGTCATTCCCCCTTTAAACATATTATATACGAACGTAAGTTCTGTGTAAAGGGATTAAATAAAAAAGGTAGGATTTTGCTTCCCTACCTCTATTTATACCATATATAATTCTGATCTCTCTACATTCTTAGGGAACATTTGATAGTTTAACAAGGAAAAATCAAAATCATTAACAATGATATTTTTAATCTTTTTCATATTAGCCAATAATTTTTACAAGTATTGCTGTTATTACAGATGTAATTATTGGAGCCATAATATATGATTTCCAAAAACTACTCCTTTTATCTATATTATCAACATCTGTTTTTATTTCTCCGACTTCTCTATTTAGCTTATTTAAACTATCTATTACATTATCTAGTTTATTACTTAACATATCTATTTTCTTATCATATTTATCATCTAACTTAACTAAATGATCCAAAATTCTATCTATATCCATATTATAACCTCCAAATTGGGTGGAACTATTTAAAGATTCCTCATATAAATTATATATGTCTTTAACACATTTTATGTACCCAGCATTATAAAATCCATTAAGTAACAACCTAAGTGATTTATTGTCCAAGATATACACTTGACTAGAATCTTTATTATAAGTTACATATTTATAATCCATATTATTTTTTACTATATATTCTTCTACAGTAGCCATTAATTATTCCTCCAATAAATTAAGGCTTTTTAAGAAATTATCACTAACGTTTATTTCTCCAAAGTTTTCTTCATATTGTTTAATATTTTTTTCAAGAATCATGTTAAAAACTTTTGCATGTTGTGGACTCATCACAAGCCTAACATAGTTGGCAGAATCAGTACCTTCTTCATTGAAGCTAGGGTATTGTTCTCTAAAAAGAAACTGAAAATCATAATAGCCAACTGCCAAACTTACAGAATTAGTATAAATATTAATAACGTCTTCCTTTATAAGCTTGTCCATATCATTAATTTGCTCGTTGTTATTAATATTGACTTCTTTCATAATATATTTACCCCCTTGTGTTTATGTAAAAACAGTCTTATATATACTATACTACATAAAGCCAATAAATCCTCCTTAAATTCTCGACATTTATCGACAAACAAAAAAAGACCGGGAAATTAATCCCGGCCCTCGTAAGTTTATTCTATTAATTTTTCTTGAGCTATATTCAATTCTTTTACTGCTGCTTCTATAAGTACATCTAATTCTTGAATAGTTATATTAATTCCTTTGCTAACTAAGAAATCTACAACATATTCTTTCTTTAATTTACCCTGTCCTTTTTCTTTGTATATCTGTTCTGCTGCCGCTACTGCTACTTTTACCCAGAAATAAATATTTTCCCTTTGCTCCTTTGTAGTTTTCTGTTTAATAAAAGGAACTATCAAATAGGTTATGATAGCTCCTAATAAAGGTATTAATACTTTTACAACTATATCAATATTCATTTTCGCTCTCCTTTACCTTTTTCTTTTTTATGCTAGCTAACATCCACAATTCTCCTGTTGTAAATGTAAACCAAGCTCCTATAAGGACTTGTGGCTCACTACCTACTTGTAAGAATATATATAGAACTGCTGCTGTAAAGATTACATTTAATAGTATGACAAGTGTCACTATAAATTTTGAGAACTTCCCCCTCTTCTTTTGTTTCTTTTTAAGGTTTAATAACTCCTCTAGGTCCTTCTCTGAAATCTTATCCAAGTTTCTTCACCAGCCTTTGCAGCACTACTGCCAATTCTTCTCGTGTTACGGGCTCCTTTGGCCTAGTACCATCTAAAAATCCTTCTTTTTTTGCCCATTCCCAAGCTTCTTTTGCCCAGTCTGATGGTTTATCTTTTTTTATTTCATCCTTTTTGTCCACCTTTACCACTTCTTTTCCTGTAAAAAACTCTAATGGTTTAGTACCCATTAGTCGGTTTAAATCTAGATAACCCGAATATCCTTCTAATCGACCCTTATCAGTGTATTGGTGAATATCACATGGAAAACTAGGTTGACTTGTAACTTGTCCATTGTTCTTACCATAGTGAGGTATCCATATTGCATCTACCTCATTCAAGTTAAGGTTGAACTTTTTGTATAGATGATGCCCTACGTAAATTCCAACCTTTTTAGCTCCGCAGTTTCTTAATGCTCTAACATAAGCGGATACTCCTGCCCTCATGTCCTTCATAGATTCTTCTTCTACATCAAGAAACCAAAATGTCGGATTGAATTCTTTTGTTCGTTGGTAAAAATCTATAGCTTCTACTTTCATGTCATTAAGAGAAATTCCACGTACCCAAGCATACGCAGCTGTAGGAATTCCTCTCTTCTGGAATTCTCTGTGATGTGTTTTGTAGTGTTTATCTATTACCCTACTGCCATATTGAGTTCTAACAATCACTAGATCTAATTGTGCTGACAGTTTATCATAATTCATCTTCGTTGGGTCCTGGTGATGACTAATATCAATTATGTGGCCCATATTTTCACCTCCTCTTCAATTCATCTTTGATATAGCTGACGTCTTTCTGAATTGTCTCCACTACACCAAACTTTTTAGATAGTTCTTTTATGATTG
>NZ_FNNG01000033.1 GCF_900106765.1 Tepidimicrobium xylanilyticum | reverse complement strand
TCTCTAATGTCCCATTTTCCGATAAGGCTCATGTTGTATCAGCCCTTTGTAACATAATCTCCTGATGTGTTTCGTATACGAAAGGCTCTCCACTTTTTACATATTCTCTAGTTACTCCATGTTGAGTAACTACTATCTTTGAACCTGATTTTACCTCTATATCTGGACTAATAAATAATACCGGTTCATACTTTATTGTATTTGCTACCTCTCCGCCATCTGCTGCTGCTATAGTTTTCTTTGATAGTTTACAAGGCACATTCTCATGGACTGGTACTGGTTCTGGACTGACTATCGTTTCCCCTGTATCTGGTTCCTCTATTTCTACATATTCATAAATCGTACACAAGCCTTTATATTGGCTTTCTATAGCTTTTCTTGCTAAAGTTATATAATCGCTCATGTTACCACCTAATCTTTCTGTAAGGAGCTAATTGAGCCTTATAATCCTTTAATAATTCATTAGATATGTCTATGCTCTTATTTGTTTCAAATGTAGTAGTTGTATCTCCTACTTGAATGGATTTTATATCCTTCTTCCCTTCTACATTGCCAAAGTTTTCAAGTCTACATAATTCCATTGCCATGCTTAAAACTGTAGTATTTAGTTCTTCGGGAATTTCTTCTATATTGCAATAATTTTTAATAGTATCTTCTACTCTTTCTATAGTGAATTCTAATATAGCATCTTTGCTATCATCTTTAATACCTAACAATAGTTTAAGTTTTTCTAACATATTAATCACCTACTAATAGGTTAAATAAAACCTCTTTCTTATCCCTAGGATTATATTCTATGCCTTTTCCCTCTAACTTATTTATAATTTCCTCTTTAGTCATATCGTCTATAGATAACTTTGGCTTATTTATTACTTCCTCTTTAGGTTTTGTATGGCTCAATACATGCTCTCTTAGCCTTCTAACCCTTCTCTCATACGCTGTACTCATACTATCCCTCCTAGTAATAGAAAAGTAGGAGAAGTTATCTCCTACTCGTCTATCTTAAACATGAACTTAACAATTCTCACTGCTTTAGGTTCAAATACTCTGTTCCAGTTGTTGCCATCTTCTAGTTCTACAAGGCTTGGGAATGTCTTTTCAGTTCCACCTGCAGGCTCTACCCATGCTACTCCTCTTGGGTGTAGTATGCTTATCTTTCTGTTTACAAGTATATCTTCACCAGCTAAAGACAAGCCTTTTCTAACTACTTCTGTTTCTTGTATGTCTTTATGGCTACCATTACCCCACGCAATAGCTCCTTGCCCGAATAAATAAGCTACCCCTGCTCCTGTTGTAGTATCAAATGGCATAGCATCGTCAACTATAACTCTTTTACCCATGAAATATGGAATTCTTATCTTGCCTTGAGAATCTTCTATATACTCTATTAGGTCATTCTTTGCTAAATGAGCTTCTACTGCCGAGTGCATCATTACTCCAGTTAGTAAATCTTTAGCATCTCCCATTTTTTGTGTTGCATCTATGAATGTTCTACCATTTATATAAGCCTTCTCTCCTTCTGCAGCTGTGATGTCATGCACTTTTTCTGCCATGTTAGGTGCAGCAAATACTCCGTCTAGTATAGATAAAAGTATTTGTTGATATTGTCTATTCCAGTAGTCAGCAAATAGGTTTGCTATTGCTTTCATTGGGTCATCTCCTGAAAGCATAGCAGATAATGCATTAGCTCCATAAGATTTTACGAAACCAAGTTTTCTAGCCATGTCTTGGCCTGCCTTGATTTTACCTGGAGTTGTTTCCCCTTCATCATGCATTACTTCTGGTTCACCAGTAAGGTCATGCCAAAATGGCATATTAATTAAGGTATTAGGTCCACTTGCTAAACTATCAAATTCGCTATTGTTTTCAGCTATCCCGCTTTGGATTAGAGCTGATAGCTCCATTGTCCTTTGAATTGTATACGGTGTAAACACTTCTGGTTGTATCACATCAGCTATTCTTGTAATAGTCATAATAAATCATCTCTCCTTTTCTTTAATTATTTTCCCTCTGCAGCTGCTTTAAGTTTAGCTGCAAGTTCTGGATTCTCTCTAAATATTCTTCCTTGCTCTGTTAGATTGAAATGTTCTTTTGAAAATGGGTTTTTCTTGTATTCGTTTGGTACTGGGTCTGTTGGTGGTTTTGGTTCTCTACCCGAAAGCTTATCCTCGCCAAATAAATAAGGGTCTGATTCTTTCAGACCCTTTAGTTGTTCATCTAATCCTATTAAGTTATCTCCATCTAGTGAAACCTTATCTAAATCTAACAAAGCTTTTACTGCTTTTATATTTCTAGCCTTTTCATCTTTAAGCTTTAGTTCTATAGCTGTTTCTTTCTTTAGTGCTGCTATTTTATTCTCATACTCTTCCTTAGTTTGCTTATTTAGTTCTTCTAGTTCAGTTATTTTAGCTGTTAGTTCCTCATTTCCTGCAGCTTTAACCTTTAACTCTTGAAGTTGCTTGTCTCTATCTTCTAGTTGATTTTTTAATTCTTTCTTTTCCTCGTTTACTTCGTTGAACCTTTCTATAGGTACATATTTATCTTTTATAGCTTCTTTATATGCTTCTAATATCTTCTTTGCAATTTCTTCATCTAAGCCTAATTCTTTTAATTGTTCTAAAGTCATGTTTATCATACCTCCTTAAAATTTCCCTCTACGCTTTTTTACAAGGTTGCGACCTTGTGCGGTCTTGTTCTTTTACACCTACAATACTAAAAAGGTGAATTCCAGTTTTATGGTATA
>NZ_FNNG01000032.1 GCF_900106765.1 Tepidimicrobium xylanilyticum | reverse complement strand
TCTCTAATGTCCCATTTTCCGATAAGGCTCATGTTGTATCAGCCCTTTGTAACATAATCTCCTGATGTGTTTCGTATACGAAAGGCTCTCCACTTCTTTTAAACTTTCTGGTTGTACCATGCTGGGTAACTTCTATAATTGAACCAGCTTTCACTTTTATATCTGGGGAAATGAATAATACTGGCTCGTATTTGATAGTATTGGCTACCTCTGCTTCGCTCGCTGGTGCTATAGTTTTCTTAGATAATTTACAAGGTATATTTTCATGGACTGGTACTGGTTCTGGACTGACTATTGTTTCCCCTGTATCTGGATCCTCTATCTCCTTATATTCATAAATTGTGCATAAGCCTTTATATTGACTTTCTATAGCTTTTCTTACGCTATCCATATAATTAGTCATGGCTACCACTTAACCTTTCTGTATAAAGCTAATTGAGCCTTGTAATTCTTTAATAATTCCTCTGCTATATTCATATCTTTGCTTGTCTCAAATGTGGTAGTAGTATCTCCCACTTGGATAGATTTAACTTCCTTTTTTCCTTCTTCATTGCTAAAGTTTTCAAGTCTATATAATTCCATGGCCATGCTTAAAACTGTAGTGTTTAGTTCTTCGGGAATTTCAGTTATATTACAGTAATTCTTTATTATTTCTTCTACTCTATCAAGGGTAAATTCTAATATTGCATCTTTACTATCATCTTTAATACCTAGTAGCAGCTTTAACTTATCCAACATATTAATCACCTACTAGTAATTTGAAGAGGGTCTCTTTCTTATCCCTAGGATTATGGTCTATCCCTTTTTCTCTCAGTTTTTCTATTATTTCATCTTTAGTTAAATAATCTATAGATAGTTCTTCTTCCACTTCTTCAACTGGCTCTAATACTTTTTCTAATTCTTCTTTTCTTTTCCTTTCATTGGCTAATACATGTTCTCTTAATCTTCTTACTCTTCTCTCATATGCTGTGCTCATACTATCCCTCCTATAAAAAGACAAGTAGGAGAAATAATCTCCTACTCATCTATCTTAAACATGAATTTAACTATTCTTACTGCTTTTGGTTCATATACTCTTGTCCAGTTGTTGCCATCTTCTAATTCTGTTAGGCTTGGGAATGTCTTTTCTGTTCCACCTGTAGGCTCTACCCACGCTACTCCTCTTGGATGAAGGATAGAGATTTTTCTGTTGACTAGTACATCTTCACCTGCTAAGGATAGACCATCTCTTACCACTTCTGTTTGCTTGATGTCTGGATGAGAGCCATTACCCCATGCTATAGCCCCTTGCCCGAATAGATACGCTACTCCAGCACCTGTTTCAGTATCAAATGGCATAGCATCGTCTACAATTACCCTCTTATTCATGAAATACGGGATTCTTATGTTTTTATCTTTAGTTTCTTCGTATTCGATTAATTGCAACTTTGCCAAGTGAGCTTCTACAGCGGAGTGCATCATAACACCAGTGAGCAGGTCTTTTGCATCTCCCATTTTTTGAGTTGCATCTATGAATGTTCTGGCGTTTATAAAGCTTTTATCTCCTTCTAGTCCTGTAATGTCGTGTGCTTTTTCTTGCATGTTATCTGCTGCAAAGATTCCATCAAGTATAGATAGTAGTATTTGTTGATACTGTCTTTGCCAGTAATTTGCAAAAAGGTCGGCTATTGCTCCCATTGGGTCGTCCCCAGAAAGCATAGCGGATAGTGCGTTTACCCCGTAGGATTTTACGAATCCTAGTTTTCTAGCCATATCTTGCCTTGCTTGAATTTTACCGGGGACGGTATGTCCTTCATCATGCATCACTTCTGGCTCTCCAGTTAGGTCGTCCCAGAATGGCATGTTGATAAGCACATTTGGGCCACTGGCTAGTCTGTCAAACATCTCATTGTTTTCAGCTATACCACTTTGAATTAAATTGGATAGCTCCATTGTCCTTTGGATAGTGTATTCAGTAAACACTTCCGGTTGAATAACATCTTGTATTCTTGTAATAGTCATAAATCAATCTCTCCTTTTCTTTATTTATTTTCCTTCTGCAGCTGCTTTAAGCTTAGCTGCTAACTCTGGATTTTCTCTATAAATCCTTCCTTGCTCTGTTAGATTGAAATGTTCCTTGCTCCATGGGTTTTTCTTGTATTCGTCTCCTACTGGATTTCCTGGTGGTTTTGGTTCTCTGCCTGAAAGCTTATCTTCACCAAATAAATAAGGATCTGTTTCTTTCAGACCCTTTAGTTGTTCTTCTAAGCCTATCAAGTTTTCTCCATCTAAAGAAACCTTCTCTAAGTCTAACAAAGCCTTTACTGCCTTTATGTTCTTTGCCTTTTCATCTCTAAGTTTTAGTTCTATAGCTGTTTCCTTCTTTAATGTTGCTATTTTTTCTTCATAATCCTTCTGAGTTTGTTTGTTTAACTCTTCTAATTCAGTTATTCTAGCAATTAATTCTTCATTTCCTTCTGCTTTCTCTTTTAATTCTTTTAATTGTTTATTTCTTTCCTCTAATTGGTTTTTTAGCTCTTTCTTTTCCTCATTGACTTCGTTGAATCTAGCTATAGGTACATATTGGTCCTTAATGGATTCCTGATAAGCCTTAAGTATCTTCTTTGCTGTTTCTTCATCAAGTCCCATTTCTAATAATTGTTCTAAAGTCATTTATATTCTCCTCCTTTTTATTCCCTCTACGCTTTTTTACAAGGTTGCGACCTTGTGCGGTCTTGTTCTTTTACACCTACAATACTAAAAAGGTGAATTCCAGTTTTATGGTATA
>NZ_FNNG01000031.1 GCF_900106765.1 Tepidimicrobium xylanilyticum | reverse complement strand
CTATATACTTCTCCTGGTATAACTTTTTTCTTTATTTCTCCATTAGTCAAGTCTATATCTAGCAGTTTCCCATCTGGAAATCTCATTTTATCACCTTCTGTATTTTTTTAGACTATATAACCATAATCTATATAACATTAGAATTTAACAAATTAAGTTAAAATTATATAGTATATTTATAGCCTTTCAAAAACTCTTCATGTAATTTTTTTGCTTCCTCATCAGATATAGTAGTATATTTGCCCAAACATTTTGCAATAAAATATATTTTGGCAGCATTTTCTACAACCATAGCATTGAAAAAAGCATCTTTTAATGTTCTACCTATAGTCACAACCCCATGGTTTTTCATTAGTGCACCGGCTCTATCTTCCATAGCCTTAACAACTTCTACTCCAAGTTCAATACTTCCTTCAGCAGCATAATTTGTAGTTCTAACATTACCACCTAAAGCATTCGCTAATTCTCCTATGACTAAAGGTATTTCCTCATCTGCAACGCCAATAGCTGTAGCATATGTTGAATGAGTGTGTATTATACTTAGTGCATCCTTTCTGTTTTTGTAAATATATAGATGCATGGGAGTTTCACTTGATGGATTTAAATTCCCTTCAACAACATTTCCTTCTATATCTATAATGACAACATCTTCTTTCTTTAATGTTGTATAGTCTACTCCACTTGGAGAAATTGCGATTAAGTTTGAGGCTTCATCCCTTATACTCAAATTCCCCCATGACAATGTAACTAACCCAGTTTCCACTAATTTTTTCCCGATTTCTACGATTTGCGCACGTTCCTTTTCTAAAAGCATTGTAGATTCCTCCTTGTGTAATATAATTAAATTTGACATTTTACTCAACTTATAAGATACTAATTATAGTGATAGAGGTCGTAGCTTTCCCCTTTTTTTACTAAACAAAGCTACGCAACCTCTATCAATTTTCCTAATAATGAGCTTATTGATAAGAGTTTTCTCTTGTCTTAATCTAATCTAATTTGAATCTTCATTACTTCTGCTTTAGTGGCTAATACCATCGCCTCTTCTATGGCTTCCAAAGGAAATCTCCTTGAAATATAATTGTCAACACTAATTGCCCCTTTTCTGATTAGATCCATTGCTTCATCACATTCTTCCCTACTATAAGCATAAGAACCAATTACAACTACTTCATCATAGTGGATTCTGTTTCCATCCAGTTCAACCATGTAATTTGCTTTAGGAAAACCTCCAAAAGCTATCACTACTCCTTTTTTCCTAACCATTTCAACCGCTTGTCTTACAGCATCTACAGAAGGATTAGCGGAAATAACTCTATCTACTCCAAAGGGAAACATTTCCCTTATCACTTGCACTAAATCTTCTTTACTTGAATTAATATACTTATCAAAATTAAACTTTTCTGCAATTTCCAATCTGGAACTTGAAAGATCTGCCATTATTACTTTATCTGCTCCAGCATGCTTAGCTAATTCTCCATGCATACAACCAATAGGACCCGCACCAATTATGACTACATTATCTCCTTCTTTTGGAGGCAACAACTTTTGTGTGTGGAGACAAGATGCAACAGGTTCTATTAGTGAGCCAGCATCTATAGATATTTGAGAATCCAATTTCCTAACCCAACCCTTTTTTAAAATAACTTCCGGTAATACTATCTTTTTTGCAAAAGCCCCTTGGAAATCCTTTCCTATTTCAAGCTTATTTTCACAAACATTTTCATAGCCATTAGTACAATACCAGCATTCTCCACAAGGAATGTCTTGAGAAGCTATTACCAAATCTCCTTCAGAAAAACCATCGCAATTGGTTGCATCTATAACTTTGGCAACAAACTCATGACCTAATACAGTTCCTGGTTTAATACTATTAGAACCATGTCTATATGTCCTTATATCTGAACCACATATATTACAACATATTACTTGTAACAATAGATCGCCTTCTTTATACTTAGGTTCAGTAATATCTTTTACTTCGATATTATTTTGTCCATACCATATTGCTGCTTTCATCTAATTAATCATCCTTTCAAAGAAAATTTTAAAAAATACCGCCTATTAACATAGATATTTTATAAATAACCCATGTTATCCATTGTGAGCCAATTGATAAACAGGTTGCCATACTTGCCCCTTCTGGAAATTGAAAACCAACTTGTTTACCAAGTTGTGTCATAGCTGGTGCATAATCAGAAGCAATGAGAAGTATTGGTATCATAAATAATGTTCCTATGAGCCATCCTCTAAAGATGTTTCCTTTTGACGGTACAACAGCCCAAACAATAAAGAATACAAGTCCACCTAATTCAGCTAATGGCAAGGTGATATTCCCTGGAAGTATGATAGCAAGAATTAACGTTGTAGGAATTAATAGTAATGCAGTTGCAATTATTGAAGGATGTCCAACTACTGCTGCTGCATCAAGCCCTATGTTTATCTTTCTATCCTTAAATCTTTTCTGCATAAATTCTGAAGCTGATTCTGAAATTGGTGTTAATCCTTCCATCAATACACCTATCATTTTAGGTAATAAGTACATAGCGGCCGCAGTGGATATAGCAGTATTTAAAACAGAATTAGCATCAAGCCTTGCTATAAGTCCTAAAACTAAACCTATTAAAATACCTAGTACAACAGGTTCTCCAAGCAAACCAAATTTTTTCTGAATACTTTCAGGGGACCAATCTATTTTATTTATTCCGGGTATTTTATCAATTAACTTATTTAATGGTATCCCTATTAAAGCCCAACCCGTTGATTCTATATGAGGAATTGATATACCAGGTAAATTGAAAAATTCTTCTACGTAGGGTTGTGTATAATCTGCTACTTTAAATATTATCCCCATACCTATACATGCACCTAAAACCGCCAATACCATATTGCCAGTAAGCATATGGACTACTCCACCAACGAATAAAGCTTGCCAATAATTCCAAATATCTACATCCAATGTGTCTGTCCATTTTAAAACAAGCATAATTATGTTGGTAGCAAATACTGCAATTAATATTATTGGCACAATAACTCCACTGCCCCATGCTATGGAAGCCGCAATAGGCCAACCAACATCTACTGCTGTTAGTTTAAAATCATATAAACTAACAATTTCATTTACAGCAGTCATTATAGAACCCGAGAGTAGATCAATTACCAAATTGATACCAATAAATGCAATTCCTACAAGCAAACCACTCTTAAAAGCCCTACCAATTTTTTGTCCAAATACTAAACCTAAAATAGTTATTATGATGGGCATAAAAATTGGTGCTCCAGCATCCATAATAAAATTAATAATATTCATGAAGGTTGTCATACACTACACTCCTTTATCGATTTTTTTTAAAAAATCCATTATTTCTAATAAAACCTTATCTTTCCCAATCTTCGTGATGAGAGGTAATCCGTTTATTATGGGTACACCATAGTCATCATTAAGTACAGTAGTACTTACTATCAAATCAACATCTCTTGCTCTTGAATTAACTTCTAAAGGTGTACACCTAGATGTAGTTATACTTATTCCATTTCTTTTAGCCTCCTCTTGAATTTCTTTTTCCGCTACTGAAGAAGTAATACCTCCTGTCCCACAAACCACTAGCACTTTTATCATCTTTCTCCCCCCTTTCTTTACAAAAATTCATAATAAAAGTAATGTATATAAAAATTATCAATATAATAGACACAAACATTAATTTGGGCTAAAAGATTTGAACAATTCTTTTAACCTTTCAATTGCCTCTTGTACCCTAGAAACCCTCCTAAGTTCCAGCCAACCTTCAATATTATTAAAAGAATCAATTAAGGATTGTAGCGTCTTTAATTGTTCATCAGGGTTTTTCATAGCTATCATAACTACAAAATCAATGTCTATCGCCACATTATTGTCATCCATTCTAAAAAAACTAATTGGCTTATCTAAAATAGCTATACATAATCCAGATTTTTTAACATATTTTACATCAGCATGAGGAATTGCAAACCCAACCTTCTCCATAGGAAGCCCAGTAGGGAAAACTTTTTCTCGCTCTATAACCCTTTGTCCAAAATCTTCAGTAACATAACCTTCTCTCATCAATAAATCTGACATATTCCCTAAAAGCTTAAATTTATCATCAACCTCAGGTCTTAATAAAATACAATTTTCGTTTAAGTAGTTTTTTAACATTTTTACTCATCTCCTTGTCTATCATTGTTTACTACGATTATATCTATATTGGATTTCCTTAACTTCTTTATTTCCTCAACAGAACTTTTGTCATCAGTAATTATTGCATCAAAAGTATTAGCAGGTGCAATGCTCAGTAAAGCTACATTGCCAAACTTACTGTTATCCGCCAGTAAATATGCCTCTTTAGATATGTTTATTAATTCTTTTACTACTTCCACTTCACCCTCAAAATAGTCCGTTACTCCATATTTACTAGATACTCCTGCTGAACTAACGAAACATTTATCAACATAAAAATTTCTTATCATATCCAAACTATAACTTCCATATAGAATCATATCCTCCTTTCTTAACCACCCTCCGATTAAAAACACCCTACTTTTTTGGTCATTAGCAAAGATATTTGCTATATTTATTGATGGTGTAATAATTGTAACTTCTTGTCTATTTACTAGTAATTTTGCTAGTTCTTCAACAGTTGTTCCTGTTCCTAATGCTATTGAATCTCCTGGCTTAATCAACTTTAATGCTTCTTTAGCTATTTGTTTTTTTTCAAAGATATTTACTGTTTCCCTCTTGTCATATGGAACTTCAGCTCCCCTTTGCATAGCAGGAGCAACTCCTCCATGAACTTTGATAACCCATCCCATTTCTTCTAGATAATTTAAATCATTGCGTATAGTTTCAATAGATACACCAAAAATTGAAGCTAAATTTGACGGGGTAGTAATTGGATGCTCTTGTATAACTTCCATTATCTTTTTTCTTCTAATAGCTTTTTTCATACTAAAACTCCTTTATTTTTTGAATTTACAATTATTAATTATAATTAAGTTGATTTTTAATTTTCTGACTACTTGATTATTTACTAAAATTATAGAACATTTTTTGTTTTTTTGCAAGATAAATTTAATTTTTTTGGTTTTTGCCAATTATTTTGACTAAACTAAATCTTTTAGTTATATAAGCTACACTGACTAAGATTTTTATAATATTAATTTATTGAAACTAAACATGCTTGTTTTTCAGACCCCACCTTATAATGAACAATAAAAAGACTATTGGAAAATAACAAAGCTCATCCCTTTTTGCGCATAATAATGGGACATTATTCACTTGTGCTTAATATTCTTAATAATAATCTATTGCCAATAATAAAACCTCCATTATACAAATTAATATTTGCATAATGGAGGTTTATATATTTAGATTTTTAGCCTCCACCAAGAAGACTAAATATCTCTA
>NZ_FNNG01000030.1 GCF_900106765.1 Tepidimicrobium xylanilyticum | reverse complement strand
GATAGGGCTTTAAGCTTACAGATATATGGGACAGTGAGGTCTGATCTCAATGTCCCATATCACTTTCAAGGCATCTGATATATTACCGCAAACAATAAAAATAAGGGGTTCCTGACATTATCTCTTCCGCAATTTATCAGCAATAAATTTCAAGATACTTGCAAGGAACTAAAACTAGAACACGAAAGAATACCATTTAAGACTCCAAATAAAAATGCCCATATTGAGGCTTTTCATAGACTATTAGAAGATGAATGTTTGTCAAGGTCCGAATTTAATAGTTACGCTGAGGCTTATGAAGCAGTATCTGAATATATTAAATTCTACAATAAAACTAGAATCCATAGCTCACTAGGATATATTTCACCAACAGAATTTTATTATAAAACCTTAGAAGGTACAGCAAAATCACTAGTAGTAAAACTTTGATATTTTGCCCTCAAATAACTACACATTAATATTTAGCTGAAATCAAGGGCCCGCCTTAGCGGGGCGTAGCCTTTACCCTTGATGAAGGTAAATATTAATGTAAAATCAGACAAGGCCAAAATAAAATACTATGATATTGAAAGTATTAGTGAGTTTTTGTCCAAAATTAAGGGGTCAATCCGTATTCGAGACATTTTTTTCACCCCTTCACTACTAATACACATATGAACCATGTTTGGTCAATTAATAATATGAAATTCTCAAAAATATTTAATTACCATGTATTTATCTTGGTTATTCCCTTAATTAAGTTCATAAAAAAAGACTCCTTATTATTTTAGGTTCTATAATAAATGTTGGGGTGGAAAATAATTTACCCTAACATTTATTTTTTCTAAAAATAAAATGCACTCGTGAAATAAACCTGCTAAAATGTTAATTGGTTAAAAAAACATACAAAGGAGGTTTATTCACAAGTGCAATCTAATTTTATCACACAATTATTAGATTTAAAAGGGGTTAAAGTAACTAAAATATCGCATGAGGATTCTTTCGTTAAAATCTACATTACAACTGATCCAAAAGAGCATATTTGCCCTGCTTGTGGTGCTAAACTAAAAAAATTCATGACTACAGAGAACAGACAATTAAGGATTTACCTTTTCAATTTAAACATACCTATCTTGTACTTCGAAAAAGAAGGTATACTTGCTCTTGTGGAAAGAGGTTTTATGAGTCTTATGACTTTCTACCTCGTTATCATCGCATGACTAACCGTTTAGCATTTTTTATTTGCCAAGAGCTTACCAAGCTAACTAGTCTAACTTCTGTAGCTAAAGTGGCCAACGTCTCTGTTTCTACTGTTATTCGTATCTTTAATCATATTAATTATGGTATTCCTACACTACCTAAGGTTCTCTGTATTGATGAATTTAAGGGTAATGCAGAGACTGGAAAGTATCAATGTATTCTTGTTGATGGCGAAAAGAACAAAGTTTTAGATATTATTCCTGATAGATGTCAAAGTGATCTTGTGAGTTATTTCAAGCGATTTTCTCGTGAGGAAAGAAATAAGGTTAAATTCTTTGTATGTGATATGTGGCAACCTTACGTTGATTTAGCTAAAGTATTTTTCCCTAAAGCCATAATTATTATTGATAAATACCACTTTATTAGGCATGTAACTTGGGCTATTGAAAATGTGAGAAAACGCATACAGAAATCTATGACTACTACTCTTAGAAAATACTATAAACGGAGTAGAAAACTGATTTTAACCCGCTATCACAAACTTAAGGATGAGAACAAAGAAGCCGTTGATTTAATGCTTTTATATAATGATGACCTACGTATTGCCCATAAACTTAAAGAATGGTTTTATGAAATCTGCCAAAGCGATAAATATTCCTACCAATGTATGGAATTAGCTAAGTGGATTCAAAATGCAGAAAGCTCTGGAATACCAGAGTTTGAGAAGTGTGCAGCTACATATAGAAGATGGTATAAGGAAATCAAAAATGCTTTTAAATACGGTTATACTAATGGTCCAACTGAAGGTTTTAATAATAAGATCAAGGTATTAAAGCGGATATCTTTTGGACTTAAGAACTTTCATAGGTTACGTAATAGGATTCTTCACTGTACTAGGTAAACATCTTAAAAGTGAATACCTGTAAAAAGCCTACATTTTAGCTAGGTTTATTAAGTGCACCCTAAAACATGTATATCTCTATCCATCTCATTCATAACACAAAATTAGGGCTAAAAATAGTAATGGAGCGGGATTGATAAAAATCCCACCCCAAATATTGACAAAGAGCCGCAAAAAAATAAGAGCACTATATATAAAATATGACCACAGCAAACTAACCGTGGTCTATCATCCATTTCAAAAATTGCTATATTCTAAATATATTTTAACTTTTTATTAGCCTGCTAATCTCTTCAGCCCCGCAAAAAACTTTATCTATTCCAAGCAATTTAAAAGCCTCAATATTATCAGGATTATTAACACATGCAATGGTCTTCTTATCACTATAAATAGTTTTAACAGTTTCGCAAATAACAAAATTACATTCATCTGATCCTGTAACAGCCACAATTACATCAGCTTTCCCTATACCAGCCTCTTTTAATGTTTGTAAATCACTTCCATCTCCTAAAATTACATTAACATTCATATTTTCTACTATTGTATCACACACTTTTTTATCCTTATCTATAAGAGTAACCTTATGATTATCTTTTATTAATTTTTTTAGAAGATTATATCCTAATTTTCCTCCACCAACAACTATTAACCTCATATCAATTTCTCCTTAATTCATGCCAGGAATTTTTCCAACTAATTTATGGAGATATAATACTTTTAAAAATTTCAGTTTCTATTTGTAACAAACTAATTATTGAAATATCAAATTTATCATAAATTGAAACCTTATTAATATCATTAACCATTGCAACAACTTTAGGTACATTGAACATTTTCTTAGCCATCAATGCCACCATTATATTTACATTATCATCTTGTGTTATAGCAAGTAAAATATCAGCATCCTCAATCCCTGCTTCCTTTAACCTGTGACAATCAATTTCCATTCCAGGTATTCTCCTTATTTTTCTATTAATAAGATGATTATAATTCATATAATTCCTTTTATCCATATCCCTATCAAATATACAAATATCATTGCCATTTTTTTCCAATGAATGACTTAAACTGTCTGTTAACATTTTTGAACCAATTATAATAATATACATAAAGCCTTACTCCCTTTCTCTAGGCTTTTAAATCAATCTTCTATTAGAAAACCTTCAAATCTCTTTACATCAAGCCTTTTCCCTACAACTACTATCTTATCATTTTCATTTAAAACAAGTTCTGGCGTAATATCAATAGTTGCCTTCCCATCGTGTTCCAATGCTATAATATTTAATTTGTATTTCTTACGCAAATCAGCTTCTAAAACAGTTTTGCCTGCAATTTTAGAAGTCAATTTTAATTCCGATACAACTATATCGTTTCTTAACTCTATTGATTCTAAAATACTTGAAGAGATAAGCTTGTTGGCAAGTTTAATGGCCATATCATGTTCTGGGTATATTACTTCTGCTCCTAATTTTTCTAATATTTGCCCATGTTCATAACTTGTAGCTTTAGATATTACTCTTGGCACACCCATGTTTATTACATTTAAAGTTGTCAAAATACTTACATCAATGGATTCACCAATACATACAATTACAGTATGACAATTTTGAATACCAGCTTCCTCTAAAGTTTCTCTATTCAATGATTTTACTACAAATGCATTATCTGTATAATTTCTTATAGCCTTTATCTTGCTCTCATTACCATCTAAAACTAATACTTCTTTCCCCGCATCAGCTAAAGCTTTTGCTAAAGCAAAACCAAATCTACCTAATCCTATGACCCCAAATTCTATAACAAGTTTATTCTTAAACATAATTAACTCTCCCCTTTAGTTTTCAAATTATCCACCTATCAACTCTAACCTATAGCAATATATTCTTCAGAATAAGTGATGTTATTGGTCTTCTGCTTAAATGCCCATATTGATAATATAGTTAAAGGTCCAACTCTACCTACATACATAGTTACTATAATTATTAATCTGCTAAGTGGTCCCAAATGTGTAGTAATACCCGTAGACAAACCTACTGTACCTAAAGCAGATATTACTTCAAATAACAATTGCATAAAAGTAAACTGTGGTTCTAAAATATTTAAAATCAATGTATTAGTAACAACAATAGTAAGTGCTAACAGGAAAATAACAAATGATTTACATATAATATCAGTTGAAATTCTTCTTTTAAACGCAGTACAGTGTTTATCACAGCTTAGAGCAATGGCTCCTTTGAATAGAGTAAAGGCAGTAGTTGTCTTAATACCTCCTCCAGTTGATCCAGGTGAAGCTCCTATAAACATAAGAATAATCAATATAAACAGAGTTGCGCTAGCCAACTGATTTATATTGAAAGTGCTGAATCCAGCAGTTCTAGCACTAGTACTCATAAAATAAGCCTGTAACCAGGTAATATTTTCTTCTGTTAGTTTTATCAATACAGTACCTGTTAATAATAAGGTTATAGTCATAACAATTACAATTTTTGAATGCAAACTTAATTTCTTAAAAGATCTTTTATTCATTATATCATTTATTACAAAAAATCCTAATCCGCCAAAGATAATCAATCCAGTTGTGGTCAAGTTCAAGAGTATTTCATCACTATATTCTGTTAAACTTCTAAATCCTCCTAAAATATCCAATCCAGCATTATTAAAAGAAGAAATAGCATGAAATATACTTATCCATATAGCCTTGGGTGTTAAAAAATCTTTAGAAAAAGTAATAAAGCTTAAAATTGCACCTATACTTTCAAATATCAATGTATTAGTAAGAAGTGCTTTAACAAGTTTAATAATTCCTTTAACAGAACCTACATTTAAAGCTTCTTTTAACACTAGACGTTCCTTAAACCCAACTGTTTTCCTAGCAAGTAAGATAAAACCTACACCTATTGATGCAAATCCAAGTCCTCCAGCTTGTATTAATATTGCTACTATTAGTTGACCAAAAAAATTAAAACTATCTGCTATATCTATGGTAACTAAACCAGTTACACAAACAGCACTTGTAGCAGTAAACAAGGAATCAATAAAAGATATATCTACTCCTTCATTATGAGTTATAGGAAGATATAAAAGAATAGTTCCAGTTAATATTAAAAAAACAAATCCCAATGCAATGATCAAAGTGGGACTCATTCTCTTTTTTTTAAACAAAATATCACCCCTAATAAGAAACCCTTTACTTTTGTGTTGTGTATGGTTTATGGATATTCCACATTATGATTACTTATTCTATCACAGAATATATAAATTTTGTATAAAGATTGCATCATAAGTATTAATATTGTGTTAATATGTAAATAAGTTAACTATATATTTTGTAATTTTCCAATCATTTAATCATCAATCTTAAAATATAAAAACAACGAGGTAGTAAAGATGAAAAAGAATTTACTTTCAAAAATAACCATCAACAAAATACTTTATGGGCTGGCCATTGTTCTCACTTTAAATTTTGGTACAACAATATTACTTCTACTACTGCAAAAATTAGGATTTACAGAAGTAAACATAGTAGTCATATACATTTTATCCGTACTAATAACAGCCCGTTATACAAGAGGATATAGTTATGGAATAATGGCTTCCTTTTTGTCCATGCTATCATTTAATTTCTTCTTCACAGACCCTTTGTATACTTTTAAAGTCAATGAAAGTACAAATATCATCACCTTAGTCGTTATGCTTTTATCTTCAATATTTACAAGTGCTCTTGCTAGTAAGCTAATCCGATCAAAAGAATTAGCAAACAAAAGGGAAAAGCAGTCTCATATTCTTTATAAGATAACAAGTTCTTTAGCTAAAACAAGTGAAATACCAGTTCAAAAACATATAAATGTTGTTTCCCCTCAACTACCTTATCATTTATATTAAGAATAAAACTACCAGTTTCTTTAAGTACCCTTTTAAACTCAATTGCTTTTGGTAAAAACCATTCTACATAATCATCTGGATGAATTCTTGATTCATCAGTTCCATAAAAACGCTGGTCAGCATACGGAGGAGATGTAACAATTAAATCTATGGAATTTTCCGGAAACTCCTTGAGTACATCTTCGCATTTTCCTGTAATAAAACTATTAATAAACCGTTCCAATTTTTGTCCCTCCATATTAACGCTTTACTGCTTGTTAGCTTATCAGCATACACAACTTAATTATATTTCTATTTCTAACTTTTTTCAAGCTAATCCTACTAAAAATCATAACTTACAAAAGTCTTTACTGATATCTTACAAAATTCCCAAAGCAATGGCTTTATGGAAAAGGTGTTAACTGTAACTAAATACTATAGAAATTACATCTATTCTATTTCCTCAACCTCCGAAAAAATTGCCGTTTATCTAATCTGGTAACTCAACTATTAATTTTCTGGACGGTTGATATGTTCCCTCAAGCAACCAAAATAAGGGTTTCCTGACATTGCCACATCCG
>NZ_FNNG01000029.1 GCF_900106765.1 Tepidimicrobium xylanilyticum | reverse complement strand
GGATGGGATAAAGTTTGATAGTCAGAAAGAAGCAGAGTATTATTGCAGGTTAAAACTACTTAAACAAGCTGGAGAAATAAAAGATTTTGGATTACAACCTAGATATGTTTTGCAACCTGGATTTGAAAAAAACGGAGAAAAATTTAAGCCAATAACTTACATTGCTGATTTTGTAATAGTAAACAATGATGGAACAACAGATGTTGTTGACATAAAAGGGGTAGAAACCCAAATATTTAAAATAAAACGAAAATTGTTTGAGTATAAATACCCTGATTTGAGCCTAAAAGTGGTTAAGTAAAAGGGGGATGAAATTGAAAGATGGCTTAATCAATAGAAAAATATATAAAAGAAATTGCATAAGATGGTGAGTTAGGAGGGACAATATGAGAAAAATTGAAGAAATCAGAAGAAATGGACGGTTACAAATAATAGAAGAAGGCATGGATGGAATGATGGGATATATACACCTTCCTATATCAAAACGGCCATTAACGTTCGTGTTTAGTTGGGGTGGGGGATGGGAACATGTATCAGTTAGCCATAGAAATAAAGTTCCTACTTGGGATGAAATGTATATGGTAAAGGATATATTTTTTGAAGATGAAGAAGTTGTGGTTCAGTATCATCCACGAAAAAGTGAATATGTGAACATTCATCCTTATACTTTACACTTATGGAGACCTATAAATAAAGAAATTCCAACACCACCCATAGAATTCGTTTAAATAAAGGGGGCAGCTATGGAGATAAATAAGCATTATGCAAAATCAAAAACACAAAATCTTAAAAATGAAATTGGACGATACATAGATGAAATAGTAGATACAGCTGAAAAGATGAATAGCCTGGACTACTTTAATATAGAGATATCAAATCATGAAGGAAAGCTTAATGTTGAATATAAGTTGAAAAATAGAAAGAAGGTGTATTGATGTTACCAGGACAAATAGGCAAAGAAATTTTAACAGTTTCTGATGGTGTTGTAAGGCTTTGTTATGATACTGTTACTAATTCATGCAGTATAGGCTTAAGAACTACTAAAGATGTTGAATGGAAATATATAAGTAAAGAGTTATATTACTTATTAGTTCAGGAATTGGTTAATCAAAAAGGTAATAAGTAAGACGCAATATGTTTATTATGTGAAGGAGGTTAATTTTGAAATATTGTGAAGGGTGCCAACATTATATTCCAATTGCAAGGTATCAATTTGAAATGAAAGACCCTAAAATGAGGAAGTGCAAACATTATTCAATTTGCAACAGGATTAGGAAATTAGTAGAGAAAGAACAATCTCAACAACTTGTTTTTTTAACTAGCCGAACATAACAAGGATAATATGTAATATAAACATATAAGTATAGATATTGTATATACAAAGTCCTACCATACCTAGATGGCGGACACCTTTTAAGCTATGAAAGTAGCTTGAGGTGTCCTTTTTTATTGAGGAGGGAAGATATATGCAATACTTCTCACAAATAACAAATATAAGAGAAACAGAAAAGGGAACAGATCTTATTCTCCATATACCAGGAGAACTGATCCAGAGGAAGATTATTAAATATAGAAATGGATCCGTTATTAATGCGGAGATAAGGATAGATGACAATAGAACTATTACTGCAGAGCAAAGAAAAAAGATATATGCAACTATAAGAGATATAGCTGATTATCTGGGAGATTGGCCAGAGTATTATAAAGAATTCCTTAAATTTCAATTCTGCATGGAAAAAGGAATAGATTATTTCTCATTATCAAACTGCAGCATATCAATTGCAAGGGACTTCATAACCTACCTGATAGATTTTATTTTGAGAGAAGGTATTCCTTTATCAGAAGCAGCATTGAAAAGAACTGATGATATAGATAGATACCTATGGAGCTGCATTAAATATGGCAAGTGTTGTATATGTGGAAGGAAGGGAGAAACACATCATTACAATGCAATAGGTATGGGACGTAATAGAAAGAAAATAGATGATAGTGATTTAAGGAAGATGCAGCTATGTAGAATTCATCATACTGAAATAGAGACTATTGGCAGGGAAAGTTTTGAAAAGAAATATCATGTGTATGGGATTATTCATGATGAGGAGGAATAGGAGGGATGTGGAGATGGATGTAGTGAAATCATATAAGGATCTATGCGAAGAAATTGAAATTTGGAAAGATAGACTTAAAAGTTATGAGGTGCAGCTAAAGTCTATAAGTAAGCTGGCCAAACTAGATGGCCCTTCTGATATAACAGCTATAGATTATTCAAAACCTTATGTAGATGGGACTAAGCAAATTGGGTTTGAAGAGGCATTAGAGATGCTAAAAAAAATAGAAAACCATATATACTTGCATAAACAAGCTATAGAGAATATGGAGAGATATAAGAAAAGGATCAAGGAAAGGATAAAAAATTTGGAAGGGATAGATTACAAAGTAGTGTATATGAGAGATATAGAAGGAAAATCGCTTGTAGAAATAGCAGAAGAGCTAGGATATTCTTATGACTATATTAAAGAAATATCTGCAAGGAATAAAAGAACCCACTATTAACCCACTGACAAGGAATAAATTGCATGTTAATATGATAGTAAGTAAAAAAGTTTCTAATATCATGTGTCTCAAAACGAAATAAAGCAAGGATTTATCGAAAATCTCACCCATAATCCCCCGGGTGGGATTTTTTATTTGGGGTGATAAATATGATTAAGGTTAAATGTAAATATTGTGACTATAAATTAGAAAAACCCAGATGGGAACATATTGTTTCTGCTATTAGAAAGCAGGGCGGCCATGCAGGGAAGAATATTTGTCCTAGTTGCAAGAAAAAGGGATTGAGATTGGACTGGGGTGATTAAATTGACTATAGGGGAGAGATTAAGACTAACTGATATAAATACATATAATAGGCTAATAAAACTCTTTAAAACCGAAATAGACAAGCCTAGAAGGATAGATTTAGGAGATAGTGTAGAAAATCTAATGAAACATGATAGTCATAAAAGAGTAAGAGGAGCATTAAGGCAGATTAAATGGGAATAAAAAAAGGATTTTCCTCCTTTCTTGGAGAAATATAAATAAGAAAGGAGGGAAAGGTATGAAAAAGCTTATATTAATTCTCCAGATTCTCAAACTGCAGCAAGTGATTATATGATAACTATAATTTATGTTGATGGTGAAGTTTTTAAGAAAAAAATTACTCAATATTCTTATTCAAATGTATTTGAAGTGATAAAAGATATGCATGAAGGTGAAAACGATAAGATGGTGAAAAGTATAAAAATAGAGTATATTAGGTAAAGTATGTAATATTAAGAGCCAATAGGCTCTTTTTTCTTGCAGAAAAGGCAGGTGAGGTGATGTGAAGCTAACAGAGAAGCAAAGAATATTTTGTATTGAGTATTTAAAAGACTTGAATGGAACTAGAGCATACAAAGTAGCATATCCTCATGTGAAAAATGATAATACAGCAGCAGCTGCAGCAAGTAGACTGTTAAGAAATGTTAAGATTAAATCTTTCATTGATAAAAAATTAAAAGAAATAGAGGATAAAAAAATAGCAAAGGCCGAGGAAGTCCTTAAGTACCTAACTAGCGTAATGAGGGGAGAAGAAACAGAGGAAGTAGTTGTAGTAGAAGGAATTGGAGAAGGCATGAGCAGTGCAACTACTATAAAAAAGCAAGTAGGAGCAAGAGAAAGGATTAAAGCTGCTGAATTACTTGGCAAGAGGTATGCGTTGTTTACAGAAAAAGTGGATATTGAAGGAAACATGGGAGTTGTAATCGTAGATGACATTGAAGAAGATGGTAGCGATGAAGAAGATTAAACTTAGCGAACTAATAGCTCCTAACTTTTATGAGCTTCATAATGACATAAAGAACAATAGGTATACACATTATTGGCTAAAAGGCGGACGAGGAAGCACAAAATCATCATTTATAAGCATTGAAATAATACTAGGTATGATGAAAAATCCTAACGCTCATGCAGTAGCATTAAGAAAAGTAGGAGTTAACTTAAAAGACAGCGTATATGAACAATTACTATGGGCTATAGAAAAATTAGGTGTTAGTGATTATTGGATGGCACGTTTAAGCCCCTTAGAGCTTATATATATTCCAACAGGACAAAGGATATTGTTTCGTGGGGCAGATAAACCAAAGAAAATAAAATCAATTAAAGTTAAATCTGGATATATTCGTTATGTATGGTACGAAGAAGTTGATGAATTTAATGGAATGGAAGAAATCCGAATCATCAACCAATCTTTACTGCGTGGTGGAGATAAATTTGATGTTTTTTATTCATTCAATCCACCAGATAGCCAGAGAAATTGGGTAAACAATGAAGTAACAAGAGAATATCCAGATAGAAAGGTGCATCATAGCACATATTTAACTGTTCCTAAAGCATGGCTTGGGGAACAGTTTTTTATTGAGGCAGAACATTTAAAAAAAGTTAACGAAAAAGCATATAGACATGAGTATTTAGGAGAAGTTACTGGTACAGGTGGAGAAGTGTTTACTAATGTGACTATAAGGAAAATAACAGATGAAGAAATCAAAATATTTGACAGGATTAAAAGAGGAATTGACTGGGGTTATGCTATAGATCCATTTGTATATATAAAGTGCCACTATGATAAGACAAGAAGAAGGCTTTATATCTTTGATGAAATATATAAAGTTGGATTAAGCAATAGAAAAGCTGCTGAAATGATTAAAGAAAAAGATCCAGGACATAAAACCATTATAGCAGATAGTGCTGAACCAAAATCTATAGCTGAAATGAAGTCTTATGGTATACGTATTCGAGGAGCAATAAAAGGCCCTGATAGTGTTGATTATGGAATTAAATTTCTCCAAGATCTAGAGGAGATTATCATAGATGGTGAAAGATGTCCAAATGCTGCCAGAGAGTTTTTAAACTATGAATTAGAAAAAGATAAAGATGGTAATTTTAAAGCAGAATTTCCAGATAAGAATAACCATACTATAGATGCTGTTAGATATGCATTAGAAGATGAAATGAGATATAGCAGAATAGAATTCTTGAAGTAAGGCAGGTGATAAAGTGATAACATACCAGGAATTATTAGAACAAAAGCTTATAAGTGAATCTAAAATTACAGATTCAAGTATAATAAAAGATTTGATTAGCGAACATGATACTAGTCAAATGATTGAGGGAGAGAGGTATTACTATAACGATAACGACATAAAAGATAGAAAGCAATATTATTACAAAGATGGAATGAAGGTAGAGGATGATACAAAGCCTAACAATAAAATACCTCATAATTGGCATAAGCTACTTGTTGACCAAAAGGTAGCTTATTTAGTAGGAAAACCAGTAGTATTACAAGCTGGAGAAGACCAAAAAGATTATACAGATAAGCTTAATCTTATTCTTGGCGAAGAATGGGATGACACTTTAAGCGAATTAGCTAAAAATGCAAGTAATAAAGGGACAGAATGGCTGCATGTTTATATCAATCATGAAGGCCTTTTTAAATTTATAATCATACCAGCAGAAGAAATAATACCAATTTATGATACAAGCCTTCAAGAGAATTTAGAAGCAATATTAAGGTATTACTTAGTAGATGTAAATGGACAAGAAAGAATTAGGGTAGAGTGGTGGACAAGGAATAATGTAACTTATTATATCCAAGATGATGATGGCAACTTTGTCTTAGATGATACAGAGAAAGTTAATCCAGCACCACACTTCTACTACAACGACGTAGGCTATGGCTGGACTAAAGTGCCTTTTATAGAGTTTAAAAACAACGAAGGAAGAATATCAGACCTTAAATTTGTCAAAGAATTAATAGATGCCTATGACAAAAATGTTTCAGACCTAGCAAATAATCTAGAGGAAGTACAAGAGATAATAACAGTTCTAAAAGGATATGAAGGCACAGACTTAACAGAGTTTAAAGAAAACCTTAGATACTATAAAGCCATAAAAGTAACAGGAGAACAAGGAAGTGGAGTAGACAAGCTAGAACAAAGCATACCAATAGAAGCTAGGAAAGAGATGCTAGACCGATTGGAAGAAAATATATTCCTATTTGGACAAGGTGTAAACTTAAAAACTGATAGGTTTGGCAACAGCCCTTCAGGAGTAGCTCTTAAATTTCTATACTCTCAATTAGACCATAAGGCTAGTATCATGGAAAGGAAATTCAGGAAGGCTATTAAAAGGCTACTTTGGTTTGTAACTGAATATATTAACATAATAGACAATAAAGATTATGACAGCACCACAGTGCAGGTAACATTTAGAAAAACTATGATAACAAATGACATGGAAGATACACAAATTGCAGCTCAATCTAAAGGAATTATAAGCGACGAAACAATCGTTGCTAATCATCCATGGGTAGAGGATGTAGTAGAGGAATTGGAGAGATTGAAAAAGCAAGAAGAAGAATATCTAAAGCAATTTGAAGGAAGTTATTTAGGTCCAGGAGATGAAGGAGATGAATAGGCCTTCCAATAGTTACTGGGAAAAGAGGTTTGAACTGCTAACTGAATCGTTACTAAATAAAGCTGGTAGGCATTATACAGAACTTATAAGAGAATATGAGAAAGCTTTACTAAATATACAAAGAGAGATAGAAAGGTTTTATGCTAAATTTGCAACAGATAATCAAATAACATTGGCAGAAGCTAGGAGGTTGTTAAACAATAGAGAATTAAGAGAATTCCATTGGACTATAGAAGAATATATAGAAAAGGCAATAGAAAACTCTCTAGATGAAACATGGATAAAGGAGCTTAATAATGTAAGTGCAAGAGTAAGAATAAGCAGGCTTGAATCATTAGAATATCAGATTAGGCAGCAAATAGAGCTTTTATCTGCTAAAAGGCTTGAAGGCTTAACTGAACTGTCTAAAAACATAACAGAAGAAGGCTATTACAGAACTATATATGAAATACAAAAAGGCTTTGGTGTAGGAGATACATTTGGGATATTAGATACTGGACTAATAGAAAGCATAATCACAAAACCATGGGCACCAGATGGTTCTAACTTTTCAAGTAGGATATGGAAAGATAAAAATTTGTTAATGAATGAATTGCAAAAGAGTTTAATTCAATCATTTATAAGAGGAGAAGCGCCAGATAAAGCTATAAAACATATAGTTGATACAATGAATGTATCAAAAAAGGCAGCTGGAAGACTT
>NZ_FNNG01000028.1 GCF_900106765.1 Tepidimicrobium xylanilyticum | reverse complement strand
TTTTCACCTCCTCTTCAATTCATCTTTGATATAGCTGACGTCTTTCTGAATTGTCTCCACTACACCAAACTTTTTAGATAGTTCTTTTATGATTGTTTGATTTTCGTATATTGTCTCTTGATATTTTTCTTCTCTCTCTATGTATTTCTTTTCCCGATTCTTGCTATCATAGAGTACATAAATAAATAGAAATACATAGAGAGCTGCCCAGATTCCATTGCTTGTTGCTAGGTCCATTAATGTTTTCTCCATCCCACACCTCCAAAGCAAAATAAAAGAACCTGCTTTAAGCAAGTTCTTTAAAAAATTCTTCCCTTAAATTTTCAATAAATTTCTCTTGATTATTTATTTTCATGGTTTTACAAAAATCTTTTATTACATGTTCTATTATATAACCAAAAGAATCTTTATTAAATACATTGTATTTACTGGTAATATCTGCTCTTTGAGTTCGCATTGGGTACCCAAGTGCATATGTTTTTCTTTTAGAATACTTATCATCTAGTTTTTCTAAATAATCATGTACTTCTTTGCACTCACTCTTACTAAGTCCAGCAGCGCTAGACCCTTCTATATCTGCTCTTAGCTCTTTTATTATAGAAATTGCTTGTGATTTCTTAGAAAAAATAGCGCGTAAATTCTCTAAGAGTGATGGATCTTTATATTTTATATGTGCAAGTTCATGACCAATTAAGAATTTAATTACATTAGTCAATAGTTCTTTCCTTTCTTTATTATCCTCATTCTCATAATCATTTACAATTGACTTATCTATAGTCAATATAAAATTTTGTCTGCTTTTTTTTGCATCTCCATTTCCAACATTTTTTTCTATCTTCAAAATGACTGTCTCCTCTATAGATAGATTTGCTTTTATTTCTTCAAAAATCTTCTCTATATCTTTATACTTATTATTAATCCTTTCTTTCATTTTATCACCCTAAACTAATATCGACAGATATTAGCAAGAATTAAGCAGGGCATAAAAAATACACCCTGCTAGGTGTTGCACATTTTTATCCTATTGTTCACTACTTCATACTATTCACTACTTCTGTTACAACTTCTCTAAGGTTAAATAGTGCTGGTACATCTTCTAATTCATAAGGACTATCTGGGTTTAATACTAAGCTTACCCATACCTTTACTATACCACTATCTTGAGTGAATATCATACTTTCACCTCCCTCTACATAAAAATAACACCTATTCTGTAGGTGCTTGTAACATTGCTATTATTGCAGTTAATTCTGTTATAGATTGTATTAATATTTCATTTGTCATATTTAGTTCTGTTATTGTAGTTTGTAGATTAGTAATTTTTGTTTTAAGGTTTGTATTTTCTGTTTCTAGCCGCTCAACTCTATCTTGCAATTCTGCCTCAATACTAGGCTCGTATCTTTCCTGAGACCAACCTTTGTCTTTACCTAGCCATTGCCTCCATAAATAAGTTTCATTATAGTCTGGAATTTTAATAAATCCATCTAAATCCTTTGGTAATTCTCTTGCCCTTGTAATTACTTCTGTACATATTTGATTTTCATTAAGTTTTGCATAATAGTGCATAACAACACATCCTTTCAATTTTTATAATTTATTTTTATTCACTTCGCCATGAACTGACGATATTCATTCTCAAACCAATTAAAAAACCCCTTTAAAATATTAGTTTCAGTTGCAATAGTAGAATTTTTTACCCCAGTTTTGGAATAATTTATAAGGTATATTCTAATATCCATTGCTGTAATATCCTCTACTTTTTTTCTTATAGAATTAGCAAATTTCCTAAGTACTCTACCATAACTCTTTAAAGTCCCATCGCTTAACCCCTCCACTTATCTTGCAGACAAATATAATAAAATCATACTATTTATGTTATTACTTACTGATAGTGAGATTCTTATATCTTCAACACTATAATCGCATAAAACCTCTTCGATAGCTTATTTGACATCTTTTTGGTTGATTAAGCTACCATATAGCAAATTTAATTTTTGTATAATCCTAGTCACAGCTGGTGGCGATATAATGGTAAAATATTATTGTAGAGGTTATGAATATTTCGACGTTTACTTCGATTATATATATGCTAAATAAGTATTTTTAGCTATTGAGAGTTATGGCAGTATAGATTATAGGGATAGTCTTGATTTTTCTGGTACATTCATTAGACTTTATTAAAAATAACAAAATAAAGAGCCAAGAGTAATATAACACTTTTGACTTTTGCATCCCTCTGACATCATACATTAATCTAAGATAAAAAAAATATATAAATCTACTAGACTACAACTCCATGTACTATTTTGCGTTAATCGTACCTCGCCGTCAGTAATCCTAATTGTTGCGGTATTTGAAGTCTCTGGACTCGATAATGTTTTTGACAATGAATCCTTCGGAGAAGATAAATAGAATAAACTATCATCGTAGAGGTAACGTCCCCCAGAAAACCAGCCATTTCTTGCCCTGTAGCCAATTGGTTTACCGTATACCTTAGTAAAAGTCTTTGAGGTGTAGCCTCCAGCAGTATCCTTATCTACCGAAATATCACCAATTCGTACCGTCTTAAGCGTTGGAGTTGGTTCATATGTCCCGGTCACTCCGCCAATATTAACACCTTTTTTAATATTTTCAGCAATTAAATTAGCAAATTGTGCTTTAACAATACCACTTCCATTATGATAACCCTCTGGAATTACTATCTGCCCACCTTGAGTAGTTATTGTACGATTTATTGCACCTCTATTTGGCATTGTACCGACTTTTAACCCATCCTCTGTACCAAATGTTATTCCCTCTAAAACATGATTAGGCTGTGCTGTTCCGTACTCACCCCCTTCACCCAACAATTGAAAAACCGAACCTGTGTAAACTAAATGACATATTTGCCCTGCTTTAATATTGCCACTTGACAAAGCATTTCCGTTTGATTTCCGTATTGGCTTTGCACCTAGCCCATTAATATTTAGTGTGCTAGCTCCTGTATTAGCATTAGTGAATTTAACCTTCACGCTCATACCTTCAGTTAATGCTGTTATTCCTTGAATATTTACCGCATATGAGTTTGTTCCAGTAGCTATAACATAAGGTATATGGTGAAAATTATCTGCCTTATGTGCATCAAGTTCTCTTTGACTTGCAGCTGCTAATACCCATTCTTCTCCTGTATCTAAATAAATCTCTCCTGTGTCTTGTGCAAAATAATATCTACCTGCAATCCCTGGTTCTGGTCTATTTACCAAAGTACCACCTGTCAAATCTCCTATCCCTTCGCCTTTTTTTACTGCTAATTGGTCTATTTTCTCAAAGTTCTCATTAAAATCTTCTATGCTATAAAATTCAATATCAGATGGTTTCTTTAAATTAAAATTCTTTGTATATCCAGCCATTAACTAATCACTTCCTCTCTTAACTGTTTGTGAGTGTATTGGCTTAATTGTGCATGGGTGAATTTACTTAAAGTCAAGTGTTGATTATATCTTAATTCTACAGTTATAACTAAATTTGATGGAGCCATTTTTCTTACTAGCTTATCTACTTCATCAAACATCCTTTTTACAACCAGCTCTATTTTTATGTTTAACGTATATTCTCCTGCGTTTAATGTCATTACATAACCATTTTCACCACATAATTGATTTAGTTTGTTAATCAACACTTTGTATGTGTATGGTAGCTTATCATTCTCTCTTGCTAATACTCTAAATCTTCTTGTTTCTAAACTATCATCAGCAAAAGGTGTTATTTTGTATATTTTTTCTCGTCTTGCTATCCCTCTTTCTGTTGCTGTTTCAATGAATTGATCATCAATTAAATTTGATACAGATTCTTTCAGCTCATCTATTTCAATATTTTCTGTATTTGCTATTTCTTGCAATTCTTCTATCTCTTGCAAAACTAATGGCCAATACTCTTCTATTTGCTTCATACGATAGTCACCTCACCAAGTACAGGTATTTCCACATCTTCTAGTACAAGATTTTCAGCTAGTCCGTTTATCTTAGTATTTTGTATGTCTAAAACACCCGGCAAGCCCAAAGCTCTAGTTTCAATATAGCTAATTCTAACTACTAGGTTTTCTTCGTCTTGCCAAGTCTTTTTAAGTTCGTAAAAGTAACCTTCTATTGTAGCTATGAAATTGGGTTTCACATCCTCCCAAGTATAGCTTTCTTGAAATATTATGTTTGTTTCTATGTTGACGGTACACTCCGATACCCCTTCTACAGTTACTACATGACCTATAGGAGCTATGCCAACTCCTTCACCTTGATGCCCTACAGGGTCTATTTCGTTTTGAATATAATCAACCAATTCTTGAGAGGGTTTATTGTAGTCGCTGTCTATTATAACTAGCTTGACAGTTCCTCCGCCATTCCAAACTGGATACACCTTTACGCCACCTACACCATTTAATTCATTTGTTTTCTGCTTATAGTCTGCAATATTCCCTCCAAATGCTTGACTTTCTAAACTATCGAAATATCTCTTTCTTAAGTTCTCGTCATCTTCTTCATCTTCTCCGGGAATAAGGATATCCACCAACTCAGCGGATTCTAAACCATTTATATATTCAACTGGTATAAGAGAACCTGAATAAACATTCCCTATTGCTCCCGGTTCTTCACATTCAAGCCTAAATTCCCCATCTGTAATTTTATCTATAACTACATAATTCAAATCTTCACCAGTATACCTACTCCCTATAGGTACATTCAAAGGTAATTGGTTATTAGTTTTAAATATTCCCCTTCTAATTGCTTTAGTAGCTAGTCGTCTAATAATTCCTCTTTCTGCTGCTCTCCTAGTCAAGTCCTCCCCTGTAGCAGTATCAGCATAGGTTCTGTTTTCGATATCCTCCAGTTCGATATACATTTGGGCCAATTCAGCAGCGGCAGGGGCTAAGGCGTTCCAAATTATACCTCCTTGCCTTTTATCGTATTTATTGGGTACTCTATCCAACATTCTTTGCAGTATTTCCTCAAATGAATACATTATATTTCCACCTCCCTAGAGGCTTTTATATCTCCAAATACTGTGTGTACTGTGAATGTTGCTAATATAGTGTTTCTGTCTATAGATTCAAATTCAAAATCGGATACATCAGTGATTCTATCATCAGCTATCAAGGCTTCTCTGATTCTTCTTTTTAACTCTGAATAAGCATAGGCCTTATCTTTACCAAATAAGTCAGCTAATTCTACTCCATGATTCCAATCATAGATCAAATACCTATATCTTTCAGTATTTAATATTAGATATATAGCTTGTTTCATTGCTTCTAATCCATCTGTATAGCCTACTATTCGTTTGTTTTCAAAATCTATTTTCCAAGTATAAGTAGGTTCTTCTACTACTTCCAATTCCTCGCCAATCGGTATGTTTTCAATTTTAGGTATCATGCACTCACCAACCTATCTAGGACAATGTATTTTTGTCCTCCTTGTACTCGTATCAGTAAGACTTTCTCCCCTACCTTTAATCCTTTCTTATGAATATGTTTCTTTGTGCCTTTGTACTCGTGTTTATGGTTATAAGGGCTAGTAAGAGCTTCTTCTGTCATGTCATTAATCTCAACCTCTACTTCACTATCAATAACATTAGAAGTAAGGAGTATCATATTCCCTTTTATATTCATACGCTGTTCTACATTGATTTCTAAAGGGTTTATTTTCGTAACAGTACCATAAGCTATACTCATTGGCGAACTATTTTCTACGGCCTCTATAGCAGCTTGTTTTATAATTTGTATCATACTCACTATATATCACCCCTTAAATCCAATGTCATCCAATGTTCATCATTACCAAATACATGCTTTGCTTTTTCAACTAACATATACTGCTTTACGCTTATATCTCCAACATTTTCTAATAAAGTCATTACACTTGTCCCAGCTCTTACTCTTATATCTCCTAAAACTTCTTTTAACTGCAATGTTCTCTTTTTCTTATTTTTTAGTTTTAGTATAGCTTCCGCCTTGGCTTTTATATTAGTTTCTTCATTAACATTTTCAAAATACTGCAATACACCCCATCTATTTATGTTTACACCATGTTGTAATTCATATTCCTCCGCTTTTCCTAATTTTTCATTATTTCTACGTAGCTTTACTTTGTTATATGTGTCTGTATCTATGTCGGTTTTATAACTATAATTTTGTGCATTATAATCACCTACTACTAAGGCAGGGATTTTCATTGTCTCAACATCTCGTAAGTTTAATTTCCCAAAATCATCAAATAGTACATACATTTTACCTTTGTTCATTAAGGTTAAATCTAAAGCATCGTAGATGATGTCAAATAGAGTTTTATTATCTTGTATTCTATATGCTATTGTATAACCTGTATCTTCTATAATTCCAGCTTGCAAGTTGAAATCATTAATTATTTTCTTAACCAAATCTGATGCTTTCATATTTTCATAGATATAAGTATCTTTATTTTTCAAATACCTCAATTGGTCATAAGCTGTAACCTTAATAATCTGGTCTTTATCTCTTTCTTTTACAAACACAAATCCAAAGAAAACATCTTTTTCATTTACTCTAAATAAAACAGGATTCCCTTCCTGAAAGTTTATTACATCATCATTTACAACATTGAAAGTAAGTTTGCCAGGTTGACCTATTCTAGTAGTTTCCCAAACAACATCACCTTCTATAATAGGTAAATATCTTTTTCCATTATTGATAATTGATATTTCATACATAGCCTATCACCTTAACCTTAAGACTTGTCCTGGATAGATTAGATTAGGGCTTGATATATTGTTTAATTTTGCTATTTCAGTATATTTGTTGCCATCATTTAGTTCCTTTTTAGCAATAGCCCAAAGCGTATCCCCTTGCTTAACTGTGTACGTCTTGGCTGGCTCTTTAGCAGGTCTTTCTTCTTTAACTGTTACAGTAGCCTTGTTACCTTCGACTTCTTTTATTTTTATTACTTGAGTTTTGTACTGCTTATATTGTTTTAGCCTTATTTCAACATATATATCACCGACTTCTCCAGCCCTTTCTTCTACAGTGTATTCCTCTAGTGATACTAACATATTGGTATCAAATAAAGGTTCATCCCAAGGGGCTACTCTACTAACTATAAATCTAACTGGTTTCTTTTCTACTTTATATCTTTCAAACTGTCCTAAGTAGTATTCTGGAGGTCTGAAACCACTTTCATACACTGCAAAAGGTAAGGGTTGTCCGGGCAGTAGTAGCTTAAAATTAAATTCACTCAGTCCCGGGTCCTTTAATATGTTTACATCGCCGATATTTAATAATTCAATTACTTTATTTTTATTGTTTATTTTTAATGTTAGGCTAGAAGGAGGTATAGGCAATTGAATAACTTCTCCTTCATAATCAAAATAAAAAGAGTACATATTAACTATGCACCCCCTCTGCAGCTATATTAATTTCTTCAGTCAGTATTTCTTCTAATCTGCCTATTATTCCATCTATATCAGCAGTTTCTCTTA
>NZ_FNNG01000027.1 GCF_900106765.1 Tepidimicrobium xylanilyticum | reverse complement strand
TTATCTAATCTGGTAACTCAACTATTAATTTTCTGGACGGTTGATATGTTCCCTCAAGCAACCAAAATAAGGGTTTCCTGACATTGCCACATCCGGCAGATCGGCCTCGGGAAAAACTAAATGTCTGGAAACCCTTTATTTACAAGCTTTTCTGTTCTTTATTTCTAAACCCTTGACATCAATGTGACGCACTCAACATGTGTTTTGATAGAAAGGTGATAAATTTTCACAGAAAAATAAGGGAGTATTTTAATTTTACCCCCTATGAATTCAAGATGAACGCTTATAACTTTGCTTTAACAGAAACATTATATATTTTTCTATTTGAAATATTCTATTTTTTATTCTCAGACTCTATCAGTTCTATCATTTTAATAAAATAATTATATACTTCTGTACTTTTATCAAATATGTTTTCTAAGTCTTTTTTCCCACTTTCCAAAACATCTTTTTCCGAAAACTTTTCATTAAAAATAATTGCTAAAGTATATTGCATTTGTGAAGCCACATTTAACATTTGTTTTCCTGTATTTTCTGCTTTTAAATAATCAGAATATACTGATACAAAGTGTTCCGGAAAAACACTAATTAAATAACCATAAAACCACAAATAATCTCCGTCATTTGAATATTTCTCAGTTGCTATTTTAAAGGCATCTAGTAATATATTTTCTGCTTGGTTTAAACATTTTTCTAATTTTGGTGATAATCTTCCCCATTCAGCCATAACATACCAAGTGTAAAAAGAAATTCTGAAAAGATCATATTTCTCAACTGTTTTTAAATAATCTTCATTAATAGCATCAAAAAAACCTATAAGTTCTTCCCATTTTTCATTTTTTATAATTCTCTCTAACTTATCTAAATCCATTGTACATCATAACCTTTCAAATAATATTCTATTTATTTCTTATTTACCCATGCATCGCTAATTTTCCATATACTATCATTTATCTTTTGAAATGTTACTGTTACTGTTTCTTTCCCAACTTTTAAAACTCTTTTATATGCAGAACCGTATCTGCTTTCTGTTCCTTTTTTCATAACTTTTTCTATTATATCTCTTACTTTTTCCCATGTAATTGTTCCCTTAATAATTTTATCCCAATCATGTTTTGGATCTTTTATATGTCTTTGCTTATTAGGCTGTCCATCTAAATCTTTTAAAGCTTTATCAATTATTTTTTCTTCCGCTCTAGCTTCAAACCAATCAACAACTTTGTTATATAACCAAGTACCTGCTGCTATTACTGTACCACCTATAATTACTACTCCAGCAGCAGTAATCACTACTTCCCCAACTCCTGGAATCCACCATGTACCTGCAATAAGAACTCCTGTTGCGCTTTGCACACCTACACTTCTTATTGCTCTATTATTCTTAATAGTATCGTTTTTAAATTCAGTTATATCTACTTCTACTGCAGTATTAAGAAGTTTGACAAACTGTTCTTGTGTATAATAAACATCATTAATATATACACCATCATCAGTAATAACAATATTACATTTATTAGTACTTGTATTTTTAGAACTTAATTCAGTTTCACTTGCAAACGCTGAAATACTTATATTAGATACCATCAATATCATAAGTATAAAACTAATAATTTTTCTTGTCAATTTTTTCATGAAATTCTTGTTTCCCCTGTTAAGTTCTTTAACCTTTTCAGATAGGGCTTTAAGCTTACAGATATATGGGACAGTGAGGTCTGATCTCAATGTCCCACACTAAAGAACTCTTCTCCGTACCGTACCCGTCTAATCCATTTCTTTTACAGTAACCCCTAACTGAATCTCTTGACAAGCCAAGTTCCTTTGCTATTTGCTTAGATATTAAAGTATCATAGTCATAGTCTTCTTGCACTATTAACGCTTTAATAAGTAAGCTTACTTCTATTGGAATAGGCTTTAACTCCTAGCTTATTTATTATCCGTTAGTGCCCAACTGCACTTCATATGTAAGTACCCATCCTTTAATTCAGCAGAAAGCTCTCCATTCATTTTATCCATTAAACTCTGTGCAATAGATAGGCCTAATCCTGTTCCTTTACCTGAGCGAGTTTGATCTGCCATGTAAAATCTATCAAAAAATAATTCAACATCCTTCTCTGTTAAATTTTCCGCATCATTGCTTATAGTTAAATCTACAGTTGTTTTCGACTTTTCAAGTATTATAGCTATATTTCTATATGAATATTTTATAGCATTAGAGACAAGATTTTCTATAACCCTTTTTGTAGCTGATTCATCTGCATTAATACTAACTTTTTCTTTAGGCATTTGAATATTTGGCACTATTTGTTTTTCATTAAACTTATCGTATAGATTTATAATGGTTTCTTCGACAATACTTTTTATATTTAAATTTTCTAATTTCAAACTATAATCAACAGATTCAATAACAGAAAGTTCAAAAAAGTCATTTAGTAAAGTCTGTAACCTCTTTGTTCTGTCCTTAGCAATTTTTAAATATTGCTTCCTCTCTTCATCTGAAATCTCATCATCTTCCATCAGTTGAATATATCCTAAAATAGATGTTAAGGGTGTTCTTAGATCATGGGACATATTTGCTATAGCCTGTTTTAGCTGTCTTTCAGCAGATTTTTTCTCTGTATTTGATTGTATATGCAAATCAATTAAATTATTAATTTCACTAGCAATACTTTCTATCTCCCTATTTAGGAATGTTATGTCTATTTTCTTATCAGTTTTTCTCATATTATAATTTTTCAATTGCTCTGTTATATTTTTAAGTTGTTTTTTTATAAATAATAATTGGGTAAGAAAAACTATTAATAATAAGCTTAATATAATTATTATATATAGTATTTTTCTCACCCACTTTCATATTATTTGATTTCTTGTTTTTTAAAAATCCTACTACCACAAAAAGATATTACAATAAATGTTGCTAAGGAAATTAAAATATTCATCCCAATTTCATCGGATGTAATGGAAGAATTGAATGCTTGATAAATCTGATAGAATATAGTATTTTCATATATGGTTCTAACTATTTCATATTTAAAGATTAAAGCCTTATCGATTATAAATAATATAATAGTCATAATAATAGTAATAATAATAGTCCTTCCACTTTCTTTAGTTATAGAAGCTATCAACATTATAATTGATGAATAAGCAATTATAATCAGAGTATATAAACTAAAAGCCCTTAATAAATACATAACTGTTTCACTAGTATAAATATCACTATGGCCTAAAAAAATAGTTTCAAGTACAACTGTCATTAATGGCAATATTACAGCAGTAATTACTGAGCCTAAGGAAAAAACAATTAACTTTGCTAAATAAATGCGGCTTCTTTCATTTCCACTTAAGATCTGATTTTTAATGGTTCCTGTAGTATAGTCTATATTAATAAAAAAACCAGCCAAAGTACTTATAATTAAATTAAAAATCAGTGGCAGCTTTACCATTTCCATGGCATTGTACTCTTTTAATCCTATATTGTAAAAGCCTGTATTGTGCATTTTCCACCAATCTATTATAACTAAATAGTTAGCCAGTCCATATATAAATGTTACTACTCCCATCAAAACCCAAAAAGTACGATTCCTTTTTAACTTAAATAATTCAGCCTTAATTAGATTAATCATTGTTAACACCTCCCACAAGTTTTGCAAAATAACTTTCCAAGTCATCACCTGCTTGTGAAAAGTGTTCTATAATAAGATTGTTCTTAGTCAGTGCTAAGGATACCCTTTGTATATCATTTAGATGGCTGTATAACTTTATGATTCCATCTGGCATAATTTCAAAATCTGTTGAATTAAGTTCAGTTTCCAACACAGTAGCTCCCTTGCTAGGATTATCCACCTTAATCCGTAAATACTGCCTACATTTTTGATTTAGCTCTGATGCTGAAATCTCTTCTAAAAGCCTTCCTTTATGAATAATACCATATCGTGTGGCAAGTTGATGTAGTTCACTTAATATATGGCTAGATATTAAAACGGTCATTTCTCTTTCTCTATTTAGCCTTTTTATAAGTTTACGAAGTTCAACTATTCCCATAGGGTCTAATCCATTTGTAGGCTCATCAAGAATTAGAAATTCAGGATCGCTTAAAAGTGCAATGGCAATACCCAATCTTTGCTTCATACCTAGTGAAAAATTTACTACCTTCTTTCTTCCTGTGTTTTCTAGTCCGACTAATTTTAAGGTCCTATCAATACATTTTTTATCTGGAATTCCCTTTTGTAAGCGATGTAGCTCCAAGTTTTCATATGCTGACATATTTGGAAATAAAGCAGGACTTTCAACTACTGCCCCTACTCTCTTAATGGATTTTACTAATCCTTTCTCACTACTTTGTCCAAATAATTCCACAGTTCCTTTAGTGGGAATTGTAAGACCTGTAACTACTCTAAGTAGAGTTGTTTTTCCAGCACCATTTTGTCCAATAAATCCATAAATCTCGCCCTTTTTTATCTCAATATTTATATTGTCAAGAGCAAGACTTTTTCCATATTTTTTATAAATATTCTTAGTTCTTAATACATATTCACCCATTGAATCTACCTACCTCTCTTATGGTTATATCCTTAATATAATAATTAATTCATAAGAGAGTCTTAATAAATTATTAAAAAAACCTTAATTTTTTAATCTATATCCCATGCCCCAGATAGTTTCAATATATTCTTCCTCTGGATTGATTTTTGATAATTTATTCCTTATATGACTTATATGGACATTAATGGTATTTTCATCTCCTAAAAAATCATCTCCCCATATGCTCTCGTAAATATTAGATTTAGTAAAGATCTTTTTTGGCGATTGCATCAAAAGCAATAATATTTCATATTCACGGGCTGTTAATGGGACCTCAACCCCATTTACTGTAACTATTTTTGACTCCGTATCAAGACAGATGTCTTTATGGGTAAATATCTTCCTTCGTTCAGAGCCTTTTGAATGCTTATATCTTCTTAAAAGAGAATCGATTCTTGCTGAAACTTCTTCGATATCGAAGGGCTTGGTAATATAGTCATCTGCACCTGTCCTTAAGGTTTTCACCTTTGTTTGGGCTTCTCCCTTAGCTGAAATAATAATTACAGGTGCCAAACTATTTTCTCTAATCTTTGAAAGAACCTCTTCACCAGTCATTCCTGGAAGCATCAAATCAAGAAGTACCATATCCCACTCTTGTTTTTCAATATAAAGCATTGCTTCAGTTCCTGAATAAGCAGCTTGTGCTGTGTATCCGCTTTTTTTTATAATATTACATAATAAATTATTTATATCATTATCATCTTCTACGACTAAAATATTTATTTTTTTCATAATATCACCTTTTTACTTTAGTGATGATTTCTATTTAGATTTTAATGCAAGTATAGCAACAATAAGTTAAATAATAAAGTGAAATAAGTGTAGACAAACTTTCATTTATTTTGCAAAACCTACTATTTTTCATGACTTGCATATCTGTGGCTACCCCTTCGATAAAGTTCTATAACGTAATTCTCCAAAATGTTATGAGCAATGTAAATTTTTGCATGCAAATCTTCTCTTCTATTAAAAGTCAAAAGAAGATGATAGCCACTCCTAGCTAATCTTTCGCCATTTTCAGTTTTGTAGAAACATTTAACACTTGCTGCTATAAAACTCCCAATCCTAACCCATGGAGAAAGAATTATTTTTATTACAGAGCCATCATAACAAAGACCTTCTCTTTTTAAGTTTCCAAGTTTATGTCTTTATAATAGCTTTTAATTTTAAGTCCCACACCTAAAATAATCCATATAAAACCCTTTTAATAAGAATACTTAAATTCCACCCATAACCATTATTTATAAGACCTATTAGAAAAAGTGAAACACCAAATACGAATAAAGCAAACTTATAGAACTCCTAGGACGTTTCTACAATTTTCATTGAAGTGCCTCCAATTTTTAAACATAATTGAAATTAACTGCCCTACCTTTAGATTCTAAGGATCTAGCGATTCATCAGATATAACAATTTTCCAATCATCAATTAATAAAGTTCTTAATTTCCCTTCCATTTATAACAAACTGAAAACCGTCGGAAGCCTTGTAAAGTCAGTCTATTTGAAAGATTATACTTTTTGCATCTCTACCATACACTCCACATGATTCGCTTCTATAGAGATATCTACCCGTTTCATTTGTTTATGAGGATATATCCACATTTTTATGATATTTTAAAAATACTCCATCGCTTTTTATATACCTATATTAACTGCTATTTCCAAATTCATTTCACCGAGTAGCATCGAAGCAACATATATATAAATACCACAAACCATATGACTTCATTTATATCTATGGGTTAATGAGGAAACGTTATGTATAATATCAAAGTCAATCTACCAAACATAATGTCATAAATGAACATGTTATTAATACTCTATTAATTTTCTAACTAATTACTATTTTGTTGCTTCAATAATGTATGGAATTACATAATCTTCTATATTTCTGTTAGGTACCCATGATTTAATTATTTCTTTACCATTGTCCTTAGGAGTCAATTTTATATCCTTAAAACCAGCTTTATCCATCATTTTTCTGATGTTCTCAACATATTCTGCACCAGCTATACAACCAGTTATCATATTTAAATCTTGTTTAATCTCATTTGGTAATTCTGCTGTGGCAACTACATCTGATATTGATAGCCTCCCACCTGGTTTAAGAACTCTATATGCCTCTTTGAATACACTCTCCTTGTCCAGTGATAAATTAATTACGCAATTTGATATAATTACATCCACTGATTCATCAGCTACAGGTAAATGTTCTATCTCACCTAATCTAAATTCCACATTTGTATATCCACCTTCTTCTGCGTTTTTTCTTGCTAATTGGATCATTTCAGGAGTCATATCAACACCTATAACATGACCTGTATCGCCAACCCGTGTACTTGCTAAGAAGCAATCAAAGCCGCCACCACATCCAAGATCTAGAACTGTCTCACCTTCTTTTAGATTAGCTATTGCTATAGGATTTCCACAGCCTAATCCCATATTTGAATCTACAGGTGCAGTAGCAAGATCTTCTTCTGTATATCCAATATTAACTGTTGTGTTATAAATATCAATTGGTTCTCCATTACAACTACAACCACCAGAGCAACATCCTCCTGATGAACCTTTTATAGCTACTTTTGAATAATTCTTACGGATACTTTCCTTTATTTTTTCTTTACCTTTCATACAAACCCCTCTCTTTTAATTGAATTTTCAGATATCGGAACCTATCCACTTGCATTATATTTCCCTACATAGATGATTGTCAATATATTATGTATTGATTAAGAAAAAAACTCATGTTTAATGAATTTTCTCCTGCTAAGATTGCCCTTATTTTCTCTTTTTCAATATTCTACTTATAGTCAAATATATTCTCATCCCTATTTCCAAACATGTGAATTTTAATCTTATCTGTCATTATGCTACCTCTATATATGCTATATTTCATTATCCTTAACTCTCTTTATTAAGTCTTCTACCTTTTCCTTGATTAAATCTCTTGTTTTTCTATAGTCTTCTATAGGACCTCCAGAGGGGTCTTCTAGTCCCCAGTCTTCGCTGTGGCTATTTGGTACAAAGGGACATACTACATTACAGCCCATTGTAATGAGGATATCTACCTCTTCTGGTATATCACTTAATAGTTTTGGATAGTGCCCTATCATATCTACTCCTGCTTCCTCCATTACTTGTACTGCTAAAGGCTTTACTTCTGGATGTTCTTCTGTTCCTGCTGAGTAAACTTCTAGTACATCACTGCCTAACTTTTTTGCCCATCCCTCTGCCATCTGGGAACGGCAGGAGTTATGAACGCATATAAAGGCTACTTTTTTCTTCATATAAACCACCTCATTTTAGTAATTATTCTGACTGAGGAAACCATCCTTTAGTGTTGTTTGCTATCTTCACAAGAAATAGCATTAGTGGTACTTCTGTTAATACCCCTACGGTAGTAGCAAGTGCAGCTGGAGAATCCATTCCAAATAATGCTATTGCTACTGCAACTGCTAATTCAAAGAAATTTGAAGCCCCTATCATACCTGCTGGTGCTGCTACATCATAAGGTATTTTAAGCCATTTGCATGCTCCATATGCTATAAAGAATATAAAAAATGTCTGAATCGTTAAGGGAACAGCTATAAGCAAAATGTGTAAAGGATTATTCAATATTGTTTCGCCTTGGAATGAAAATAGTAGCACAAGCATTAATAGCAATCCTACAGTTGTTGCACCATCAAATTTAGGTAAAAATTCATTTTCAAAATAGTCCAAACCCTTATTTTTTATAACATTAATTCTAGTTAATATTCCACCTGCTAATGGAATTACTACAAATAGAACAACTGATAATATTAGAGTATCCCATGGAACTGGCACATTACTTACTCCTAGTAAGAACTTAACTATTGGAACAAAAGCTAACAATATAATTAAATCATTAGTTGCTACTTGAACAACTGTATATGCTGGATTACCTTTTGTCAATGTACTCCATACAAATACCATTGCTGTACATGGTGCAGCTCCTAGTAAAACTGCTCCTGCTAAATACTGTGTTGCAAGATCAGGTGTTATGAATTTCTTAAAAACAACAAATAAGAAAAATGAAGCTATAATATACATTGTAAAAGGTTTTATAAGCCAGTTTGTTATCCATGTTACATATAAACCTTTAGGGTTTTTCCCTACATTTTTTATACTTTGGAAATCCACCTTCATCATCATTGGATAAATCATTACCCAAATTAGTATAGCTGTTGGTATTGAAACATTTGCATATTCAAACCTACCAAAGAATTCAGGTATTGCAGGTATATATTTGCCAATTAACACCCCAGCTATCATACAAAGAGCTACCCATATTGTTAAATACTTTTGAAAAAACCCTATTCCAGATGATATGTTTTCTTTTTTCATATATTTGGCCACCTCTCATTTTTTTGTTTAGTAGGTCTTATCTAAAGAGCTTACATAAATTCTCTCCCTTCAGCTCATCAGGAAACCATTTAATTAAAGCAGCATTTCCTTCTGATACATCATATATTTTATTTATCCATTCAACCTCATTTGCAGCTTTTGCTTTTAATATTTTGTTAGTTGTATCTATATTGTAATAGCTAGAGTTAATAATCCACCATTTACTAAATATATCCGCTCTTTGCAAATCCTCTTGAAGTCTTTTAGCTTCATAAAATGGTGTTGCTTCTGGTAGTGTGACTATTAATACTTCTGTGAATTTATCATCTTTTAGCTTTGGTAATAGTTTCTTAACAGACTCTGGTGTATCGCCTTGAGTACGAGCTATTTCCCTATTGTAGCTTTCAGTAGATTCCAATAATAATATTGTATGTCCAGTAGGAGCCGTATCTATAACCACAATTTCATCATCAGAACGATCAACTATTTCAGCAAAAGCTCTAAATACAGCAATTTCCTGAGTGCATGGACTTCTCAAATCCTCCTCTATATAATCCATATCATCTTGAGAAACATCTGCTTCTCTTGCTTTTGCTAATACTTCCTCCCTATATTTTGCCAATTCTTCCTTTTCATCTATATTACTCATTGTTATACCATAACTTTCATCAACCACATAGCCTATATGAGCTGCTGGGTCTGTAGTTGTTAAGTGAACTTTTTTACCCCTCTTTGCCAATTCAACTGCAATAGCAGCTGCAATTGTAGTTTTACCTACTCCACCTTTACCCATGGTAAATATTACTCTTTTATTTGATTCATATAAACCATCGATAACATCTTCCAATGTAGATATATTTTCAACATCTAATTTTTTTTCTACATAATTAATTTCACCATCATTAAAGAATTTTCTTAGATTATCTACGCTTGCAATATTATACGGTCTTAAAGGTATTACATAGGTATCAAAATCCTTTAGACCTTCAGGCATATTGTTCATAACACGATTCTGTTTTTCAAAAATCACATTAGATATCTCGTCATCATGCTCTTTCAATACTCCGTTAATTATTAGAAGTTGATTTTTTATTCCTAAGTCTTGAAGTTCTTTGGATGCTCTTTCGGCTTCATTTAATGCTGAATTTTCTGGTCTTGAAACCAGAGCCAAAGTAGTCATTTCTCCATCAGCTAAGTTTTCTACAGCTTTCTTATATATCTCCTGTTTCTCTTGTAGTCCAGCAAGCTGACCTAAACAAGAAGCCCCATGAGTACTTTTGCTTATGAAATCAGACCAAGCTGATGGTAATTCAAGCATTCTTAGAGTATGTCCCGTTGGTGCAGTATCAAATATAATATGATCATATTCTTCCGCTACCTTCTCATTAGTAATAAAAGCTGCAAATTCATTAAAAGATGCAATTTCTACTGTACAAGAACCAGATAGCTGTTCTTCCATATTTTTTATTGCAGCCTCAGGAAGTTTCCCTCTAAAGGGACCTATAACACTTTCTCTATATTCAGCAGCTGAGGCTTCTGGCTCGAAATTTGCTACTGTAAGATTTGGTACTTCCTTTATTTTAACTCCCTTATTATTCAATTCTATATCGAATATATCTTGAAGGTTTGAAGCAGGGTCAGTACTCACAAGCATTATTTTTTTTCCACTATCTGCTAAATTAACTGCTATTGAACATGCTATTGAAGTTTTGCCTACCCCTCCTTTACCTGTAAAAAATAGGTATTTTGTTAAATTGATATCCTTTATATCAAAATTCTTATACATTTATTAGCCTCCCATTGTATTAATATTAGCTATTCTATCTATTGTTTTGGTTCATTTTAGCCTTTCTAGCTTTGTTAGCCGCTAATTCAGACATTATATATTCTTCAGGTATTTCAAGTAGCTCTACAAATTCCTCGTTAGTAGGATATTCGCCAGTCTTGACTACTTCACCATCTACCATAGTAATAGGAAGTACATCAACACCTTCATCTACTAAAAGTTTATTAACTGCCTTATTGTCTACAAAAGCTTGAGGATTATCAGAAAGATTATGCCTTTCCACCTTAATACCTCTTTTCTCTAGTCTATTTAAAAGTGTAGCAACCCTCAATAAATTTTTATCAACTGACGGTCCACATACTCCTGTTGGACAACACATAGCTGGATCATAAATAACCATCTTTTTCATTATAAAACCTCCTCATTTATTTTTTCGCTCTGTAAACTTAAATGAAAATTGAGGACTCCAACCCTCTGTGGTACAATGTTTTTGCTAGAAAACAAATACCTCCCAGAAAGGATGAAGTCCTCATGCAAAAAATTGTACCAGTTAATTGTCCAAAATGCAATAATAAAGAATCTTTTTATCGTTATGGCAAAGATAAAGATGGTTATCAAAAGTACCTTTGCCGTAAGTGTAATCACCAATTTGCTCCTGATAGACCAACATCTAAAAAGAAACCTAAATACCCTCGTTGCCCTGTTTGTGGTAAAACAACATTTCTTCATCATGATTATAAATATTACTCTAATTATCATTGTTGTGATAAGAAATGTAATCATTCTATGTTTGTTCCTAAACCAAATAATATATTGCCTGCATCTATGTCTAAATTAGTTGGTAAGACTGATTTTAAACGTATGCGTTATCCTGTTCATATTATTTTTACTGCTTTATCTATGTTCTATCTTGGTAAAAATTCTTTTAGAAATATTGCTCAAATTCTTAGAGTAGTAAATAATGTTAAGGT
>NZ_FNNG01000026.1 GCF_900106765.1 Tepidimicrobium xylanilyticum | reverse complement strand
CAGAAAGAAGCAGAGTATTATTGCAGGTTAAAACTACTTAAACAAGCTGGAGAAATAAAAGATTTTGGATTACAACCTAGATATGTTTTGCAACCTGGATTTGAAAAAAACGGAGAAAAATTTAAGCCAATAACTTACATTGCTGATTTTGTAATAGTAAACAATGATGGAACAACAGATGTTGTTGACATAAAAGGGGTAGAAACCCAAATATTTAAAATAAAACGAAAATTGTTTGAGTATAAATACCCTGATTTGAGCCTAAAAGTGGTTAAGTAAAAGGGGGATGAAATTGAAAGATGGCTTAATCAATAGAAAAATATATAAGGCAGTAAAAAAGATGGACAGGCAGGAGATAGAGGCTTTTTTGGCCGAAATATATCATCAAGGATTCCAAGACGGGGTAGTAGCTGGAGATAGTACAGACTTCAAAATTAAACTAGCAGAGGTTTTGAACAATACGAAAGGTATAGGGCCTAAACTATTTGAAAGAATCATGGCTACTGTAAAGGAGCTGGGTTTATGAGATGTGCGGAAAAGGTTGACATCTACTGCATGCAAGCAATCAAATATAAGAAATATGCAGAGATTCGTAGATGCGATAAATGTTGCTATGATTGTTTAGAACCATGCAGTTTTTTATGTGACAAAGCGCTGGAATTTAAAAATATGGCCATAGAAGGGGGAGAACTATGAGCTATGAAGTAAACAAATATGTAGCTCGAGCAGTAGTTAGATATCTAAACGGAAATAAGGATCTATTTTATACTTATGTACGTAAAGCAATGAAATTGTATGAAAACGAGAAATGCATGGTTACATTAGAAGATATGTTAGACAAAGATACAAAAACTAAATTGTATGAGCTTGTTAGTTAGGGGGGAGTTTATGTCAAGGGGAGGTAATAATACAGGGGAACAGTCAAAAAAATATTATGAAGATAAGATAAAAGAAATGACAGGGACAAAGGTAAGAAGTATCTTTCGGAAGTTAAACAAAAGAGAATTAAGGCAGCTGAAAGAAGCAATTGAAGAAGCAAGATATAAAGCAATAGATGAATACAAGAAAGGAGAAAAATTGCATGGATGAAAGAGAGGTTTACAAACAAGCATTAGAAAAATGGGGAGCAGAGGGTCAAATTACAATGGTATTCGAGGAAATGGCAGAACTTCAAAAAGAGCTATGCAAGAGTTTGAGAGGTAAAGAAAATAGAATAGAAATTGCCGAAGAAATAGCAGATGTAGAAATAATGCTAGAGCAGATGAAGATATTATTTGGGATAGAGGAAGGGGTAGAAAGGCATAAAACATTGAAACTACAAAGATTAGAAGGGAGACTAAAAAGGCAGGAGGGGCAGCTATGGAGATAAACAAGCAATATAATAAAGCAAAAAAACAGAATTTAAAAAATGAAATGATATGCTACATAGACGAAATAATAGATACAGCTGAAAAGATGAATAGCTTAGATTTTTTCAATATTGAGATTAGTAATCATCAGGGGAAATTGAATGTTGAATATAAGTTAAAAAACAGGAAGAGGGTGTATTGATAGTGAATGAAATATTCGGGGAGGATGAGGGGAAATGAAGCCTGATGGTGTATCAGACAATGTTTACAATGACCTGATAAATGCACTTGAAAAAGCAATACTCCTGATATATGACATGTCAATTAGAAAAGTTGCAATTCCATACGACACAATACGAAGGTGGGAAAACTTGGTTAGGTATGCAAGAAAAGAAGGAGGTAAAATTGACCAATGAAAATAGTATTAAATGCAATTATTTTAATGTTTAGTGTAATTTGCATTATAGCGTTTTTATTATTCGTTGAAAACATAACGCCAGAAACTCACTTTTTAAGTAGAGAAATGATAAATGCTGTTGTGTTCGGTTGGCTTGGATTATACTTGTTGAGATTGTATTGGTCATATAGCCAGAAGGAAAGTGGGGGAACAAAAGATGAGTAGTATAAACGACATATTCCAAGTGGATTACCTGCCAGAGAAAAAAGAAATAAGAATCAATCTTCCTGAAGAAGTTTGGAAGAACATTGACACTATAATCATGACAAGACTATTTCAAGAAGAATTGGTCGTTGGAAAGAAGGAAAGCGAGGTCGAACACGATGGCTAAATACATGAAAAGACCACCTAAAGATTGTTTTAATTGCAGATATGATATCACTACATGTGATTGGAGACACTTAGACAAAAGGCAAATTAGGAAGTTAACCAGAACTGCTACTGATGGGTATTGGAGTAGATACTACTGTAAAAATCATAAGTATTCAAAGCACATAAAAAGCGGCGTTACTTTTTGTTTGCAGGATAAGGAGGATGAATAACGTGAGTGCAATAAGCGGATTTTGTGAGAAGTGTAATGGTTTCAGAAAAAGATATTGTGACGGAGATAGAAATACCTGTATGTCTATACTATTTGACGCCATCGAATCCTTGCAGCAGGAGAATGAGCAGCTCCGGGCAAAACTTGGCGATTGGAAATATGAGGTACAATGCCACATGGACGAGGTAACGGCGAGGGACAAGGAAAATGAGCAACTCCGGGCGCAGGTGGCGAGGATGAAGGAAGCGTTGGAATTATGTTCATGGTACGGGAGCGAAGGTTTGTGCATTGATGAAAAGTTAGCAAGAAAGATTATGAAAGCACTCAGACCCGACTCAGGCACAGACTACCACAACCCTACAAAAAAGGAGATGATTGAAAGTAATGAACAAACCACTACGAAAGGTGAAATACCCCAATATTATGAACCTATAGCTAGATACCAGTATGAAATGCAAGACCCTAATGTAATAGAATTAAAAATTTAATTAAAAAAGAACAAGTACGACAGGTTTCATTTATTTACAGATGATTGAAGGTGATTAAATGGTAAATAGCAAACGTAAGGGTAGTCAAGGTGAAAGAGAATTCGCAAAACTATGTAGAGAACATGGCTTTTCAGAAGCTAGAAGGGGGCAACAATTTAGTGGAATCGAAGGAAAAGATGTTGTAGGGCTTGATGGGATACATATTGAAGTAAAAAGAGTAGAAAAGCTGAACATTGAGAACGCATTACAACAATCCATAAGAGATAGCAAGGAGGGAGAAATTCCAATTGTAGCACATAGAAGAAATAGGGAAGAATGGAAAATTACAATGAGAGCGAAAGACTTCTTTGAGCTTTATAGAGCTTGGAGGGAGGGATAAAATGGGATAGAAAAACTTGATAAAAAAGAAAAGAGAGTTGTTATAGAAGCTATTCCATATAGAAACTTCAAAGAAAAAATTGCTATAACTAAACAATTTTATGGCAAAGCAAAAATGGAAATTTTCAAAGGTTTTGTATATATAGAAAGATAAAAGGGGTGATTAAATGAGCTGGGGGTAATCGAACAGGGGAACTATCGAAAAAAGAATATGAAGATAGAATAATGAGAATGACAGGAACCAGGAGTACAAGCATACTGAGAAAATTAAATAAAAATGAGTTAATAATGTTAACAAACATGAAATAGATAAACAATATGTAAGAACCAAAAAGCAAAACCTTAAAAATGAAATCGGAAGGTACATAGATGAAATAGTAGATACAGCTGAAAAGATGAATAGCCTTGATTTCTTCAATATAGAAATAAAGAATCATGGTGGACAATTAAATGTTGAGTATAAGCTGAAGAATAGAAAGAAGGTGTATTGATGGCTTTTTCAAATAAAATCACAGAAATAATAAACAGAGAAATATATATTGAAGATGATGAAGGCTGGGAAGAAAATATTACATTGATAGATTATATTAACAAAACCTGCAAAAAGAAATGTGATATAGGATGGGACATTGATGCTCCGCCAGAATGCGAATGTATAGTAAGTAGATTTTATTATGCTATCGTTAAATTGGCAGAAATGGAGCATAGCAAAGAAGGGCAAGAATGGGAAAAACGTATGAGAATAGGTTAGGAAAGAAGGTGTATTGAATGAAAATGAGTGATTTAGTAGGTAAACATAAAAAAGAAAGTTGTTTTAAAGAAGTATATGGAGAACCGCCTATGGTGCATGGAGCGTTTACTTATAGATGCGAAGATTGTGGAAATGAATGGCGTATGTGGCTTGAGGTAGGCGTGGAAGGAAAAGATAAAATAATGCCAAGTCCATTTACAATAGGTTGCAAGTGTGGTGGATGGGCTGAACATGTAGATTGGCATAAAGATATTTGGTTTTCTGAACATGGGCATAGACCTATAGGTATTGGAATGAAATTCTTTGCGCTAGATCATGAGTATGGATGTGGGAAGGCAAGTATATATATGGGTGAAAAGAAAGGCTATTAATACACATAATGTTATTTATGTGTAGGAAGGGGGGGTTATCATGTGGTTAGTTTATGATAGTGAGGAAAAGTTAGTACTTGTTACTAATAGTTACAGTGAAGCCTTGGCAGAATATAAACTATTAAAAAACTCTTGGAAAGATTTTATTGATGAAAACAATGAGTTTAACGGCGATGAAAGAGTGATTTTAGCCAGAATAGAAAAGGATTTTTATCCATATGAAACTGATGAGGAAACACCTGAAGGGGACAATTATTGGGATTGGAGAGAATCAATTTATTAATGAACATAACATGAATTAGGTATATTAAAAATCGCGTTGAAAAAACATCATAAATCACAAGATAGTCGCAAGATAGTATAAACAATGTATATACAGTCCTACCATACCTAGATGGCGGACACAGATATACACAAATAAGTGTAGTCTGTGTCCTTTTTTTATTAAGGAGGGGTAACGTGATAGAAAAGCACCATATAGAAAGGAGAGTCTTATGTCAAGAAGATTAGAGCTTGAAGGGCAGAAGTTCGGAAGACTGACAGTATTGGGGTTTCATGATGTAGACCCAAAACGGAAAGAGAGTAGATGGCTATGCAAATGCGAGTGTGGCAATAAAAGAATAGTGAGGGGGTGGAAATTAACATCAGGACATACTAAGAGTTGCGGATGCCTAAACAAAGAAAGAGCAATAGCAGCATCTACAACCCATGGACTATCTAGCGAAAAACTATATTCTATCTGGAAGGCAATGTTGGCAAGGTGTGAGAATAAAAAGCACCCAGCGTACAAAGATTATGGTGGCAGAGGAATAAAGGTCTGCGATGAGTGGCATGACATAAGAACATTTATAAAATGGGCTAACAATAACGGATATAAAGAAGGCTTAGAATTAGACAGGATTGATAATAACGGGAACTATGAGCCGAGTAATTGCAGGTTTACTACAAGAAAAAAGCAAACCAGAAACACCAGAAGGAATATTAACGTAACTATAGATGGGCAAACAAAAACGTTATCAGAATGGGCTGAAATACACAACCTAAAAGTCAATACATTGCAATATAGGTACTATAGAGGAGATAGAGGGAGAAGACTAGTGAGACCAGTAGAGACGAAATACAGGCATGGACAAGCAGGAGGTGATGCCAGATGCTAGAAAAGCATCATGTGTGATTTTTAAAAGCCAAGGGGGCCTGGACTTTGAGCTTAATTACAAATATTTGACACCAGGGCAACATAGAGGACCTAAAGGGCCTCATATGTGCAGAGAAACGGATTTAAAATACAAAAGAGAATTACAACAAAAGCTAGAAGAGCTTCTAGTAAATGAATTTTATACAGTAAAAGAATTGATTAAACTATTAGGATTAAAGCCACAGCAGGCACATAGAGCATTTAGGAAGATAGACAAGCATCCAGACAGAGGGATGAAGAGGGAGGATGTCATTAGAAGGTTAATGGGTGGAAAGTTGTACTTATAGGAGGGATACTATGCAGGACCTTGTTAATGAGCTTAATCAATATAGACATAACCTTAATAAGGCTATAGAAGAATTAAAAAAGAGAGGTCAGGTCAAAGCAAAAACAGAGAGGGATTACAGAGTAGAACTATCAAAAGAAATTTTACGATTAAGAGCAGAAGGAATTCCAGTAACAATAATAAATGACCTAGCAAGAGGTAATGAAAAGATAGCAAATTTAAAGATGGAAAGGGATATAGCAGAGAGCTTATACGAGAGCAATATGCAATATATTTACTCATGTAAGATTAACATAGATATAGTGCAAAAACAGATAGAAGCAGAAAGGAAGGGGGAATAGATCATGGACACTATAAAATCATATAAGGATCTATGTAGTGAAATTGAGATATGGAAGGAAAGATTAAAGACATACGAGATCCAGATAGAAGCTATTAAAAAGTTAGCTAAGCTAGATGGGCCTAAACATATAACGGGTATAGATTATACGCAGCCATACGTAGATGGAACAAGGCAAATTGGTTTTGAGGAAGCACTAGAAATGCTACACAAGATAGAAAGTCATATATATTTACATAAGGAAGCTATAGCAAATATGGAAAAGTCAAAGAAGAAAATTGAAGAGGAAATAAAGAAGTTAGAAAGATTGGATAAAAAAGTCGTTTATATGAGAGATATTGAAGGAAAAACATTAAAAGAGATTGCTGATGAGTTAGGATATTCGGAAATATACATCAAGAAAATATCAGCTAGAAATAAAAGAGTATACTAACACTATACTGACAGGCAAATTTATCCATGTTATTATGGTAGTAAGTAGATTTATAAATCTCACCTGAAAAAAGGTGAGATTTTTTAATGTTAAAGTTTATAGGCATAGTTTAATAGGCAGAATATCGGTCTCCAAAACCGAAGATGCAGGTTCGAGTCCTGCTGCCTATGCCATTGAGGTGAACTGGGGGAAGAGGATGAATATAGAGGAAATAATCAGATCTAAAGATATAGATACATATAGAAAGCTTAAAAGTATAGAAAAGAAAAAGAATAAAAAGCATAGAAAGAAAAAAGAAATAGAATTAGGAGATAGTATATCTAATTTGATGAAGCATGATGCATACAAGCGGATTGGGAGAAGGTTGAAGCAGATAAGGTGGGGATAAAAAAGAAGGATTTCTCTTTTTTATGAAAGAAAAAGAGGACTTTATATATATCAGTCCTCTTTAAGTCTTATTATGATTTGATTATTGTCAGCATCAATTATTTTTTCAATAGGCAATATATTACCATTTGAGTCGACAAAACCACATTCACGTGCTTCAGTTGCACCAATATTTATTGTATAGCTTGATATATTTCCATAACCATCTTTTTTGGGTGAGAGTTTTATGGGTTTAGTTTTCATATTAATCAACCTTTCTTGTATAATTTGTAAGCAGATATAACTGATATAGAAGCTACTATTACAGCAAGTATATTGAATATAATATTAACTTCTGTAAATAAAGATATTATATTCAATATAAGATTTAAAATTAAAGATATAATTAGTATAGTCATTGATATTGTGGGTAAGATATTTTAAAATATATTTAGAGGGGAGGGGATTTCTCCCCTCTAAGGAGCTTATTTAGTATCTAGTAACTTATTAATTAATTCTATGAGGGAGATTATTAGGTTGATTATTGCGGTTACTAGTGCTATTTTAAGCTCCTTTTCTCTTTGGCTTTTATTCTTTTTTTTCTTACCCACTTGTTCACCTCCTTTAATTATATTATAAAATACCGTAACGGTAATGTCAATAGTTATTTGGTAAAAAAATGGAAAATTTTTTATGAAGTATAAGAAAATTTTGAGCCTGAAATAAGGCTCTTTTTTCATGCAAAAAACGATATGCAAAACAAACAAATAAGTAGGTGGTGGTATTGAATGAGATAAGGGAAAAAGCAAAGCAGGATTATATGGAAGGTATGAAATACAAGGACATTTGTGAAAAACATAATCTAAGCATAAACACATTAAAATCATGGGTTAAAAGGTATGGTTGGGCAGATGAAAGAAAAAAGCAAAACAAAAAGGGCGCATACAAAAGGAAAAGGGGTGCGCCCATAGGTAATAAAAACGCAGTAGGGCATGGAGCACCACCTAAAAACAAGAATGCTGAAAAACATGGATTTTTTTCTAAATATCTCCCAGAGGAAACTATGAACATTATTCAGGAGATAAAAGAGAAGAATCCATTAGATATTTTATGGGAGAATATCCAAATCCAATATGCAGCAATAATAAGAGCACAAAGAATCATGTTTGTAGAAGACCGTAACGATAAAACGGTAGAAAAAGTGGAAGAAAGAAGAGAGAAAATAAAAGGAGAAAGATGGGAAGTGCAACAAGCTTGGGATAAACAAGCAAACTTCCTACAAGCACAATCCAGGGCTATGGCAGAGTTAAGGAATATGATTAAGCAGTATGATGAGTCACTTCATGCTAATAGAGATTTAGTAACAGAAGAGCAAAAGGCTAGAATAGAAAAACTCAAAGCAGAAGTTGACAGAATAAAAGAAGATAAAGGGGATAAACCAGTAAGAGTTGTAATAGTTGATGATATAGAAGGTGAAAAAGATGAAAGTTAGACTTTCAGAAGTAATAGCACCTTCTTTTTATGATTTACATGTTGATATAAAGAATAATAGATATACTGAATACATGCTAAAAGGTGGCAGAGGTTCAACCAAGTCGTCTTTTGCAAGTATAGAAATAATATTAGGCATGATGAGAGATGCAGAAAGAGGAGAATTTACCAATGCAGTAGCATTAAGAAAAGTAAAAGATACTTTAGCAGATAGCGTATATGAGCAACTAGAATGGGCTATTGATATATTAGGTGTAACGGATGAATGGAAATGCACTAAATCACCTTTACAAATAACGTATCTTCCAACAGGACAGAAGATATTATTTAGAGGAGCAGATAAACCTAAAAAGATAAAATCTACTAAAGTTAAAAAGGGCTATATTAAGTATATATGGTATGAGGAGTTAGACGAGTTTTATGGTCCTGAAGAGATAAGAACTATAAACCAGTCACTTATGAGAGGTGGAAACAAATTTGTAGTATTTTATACCTATAATCCTCCAAAGAGTTCAAGGTCATGGGTAAATCAAGAAGCCAAAATACCAAAACCAGGCAGAAAAGTACATCATTCTGATTATAGAAATGTACCAAGAAGTTGGCTAGGAGAAGTATTTATTGTAGAAGCTGAACACCTAAAGAATACTAATGAAATGGCATATAGGCATGAGTATTTAGGTGAAGAAGTAGGAACTGGATTAGAGGTATTTCATAATGTTACATTAAGAGAAATTACAGATGATGAAATCAAAACATTTGATAGGATTAAACAAGGTCTTGACTTTGGTTATGCAGCAGATCCAGTAGTATTTGAGAAGATGCACTATGATAAAACCAGAAGAAGGCTTTATTTATTTTATGAATTTAGTGGCATTCAAGTATCTAATAGAAAGTTATACAAAAGCATTAAAAATCATTTGGGTAATGTTGTAACAGTAGCAGATAGTGCTGAACCAAAGTCTATAGCAGAACTTAAAAGTTATGGAATGAGAATAAAGGGAGCAATAAAGGGACCTGACTCAGTAGACTATGGAATAAAATTTTTATCAGAGGAAATTGAAGAAATTATAATAGACCCTGAAAGATGCCCAAGAGCTGCAAAGGAATTTATTAATTATTCACTAGAGACAGACAAGAATGGAGAAGTGAAAAGTGAGTATCCAGATAAAGATAACCATACCATAGATGCTGTTAGATATGCATTAGAAGATGAAATGAGATATAGCAGAATAGAATTCTTAAAGTGAGGCAGGTGATAAAGTGATAACATACCAGGAATTATTAGAACAAAAACTTATAAGTGAATCTAAAATTACAGATTCAAGTATAATAAAAGATTTGATTAGCGAACATGATACTAGTCAAATGATTGAGGGAGAGAGGTATTACTATAACGATAACGACATAAAAGATAGAAAGCAATATTATTACAAAGATGGAATGAAGGTAGAGGATGATACAAAGCCTAACAATAAAATACCTCATAACTGGCATAAGTTGCTAGTAGATCAGAAGGTAGCTTATTTAGTTGGTAAGCCTGTAGTATTGCAAGCAGGAGAGGGCCAGAAAGAATATACAGACAAGCTTAATCTTATCCTTGGCGAGGAATGGGACGACACCTTGAATGAACTAGCCAAAAACGCAAGCAACAAAGGGACAGAGTGGCTACATGTTTATATCAATAAAGAAGGATTATTCAAGTTTATCATTATCCCAGCAGAGGAGATTATATCAATTTATGATACAAGCCTTCAAGAGAACCTAGAGGCAGTGTTAAGATATTATCTAGTAGAAGTAAACGGACAAGAACGAATAAGGGTAGAATGGTGGACAAGGAATAATGTAACTTATTATATCCAAGATGATGATGGCAACTTTGTCTTAGATGACACAGAGCCAGTTAATCCAGCACCACATTTTTACTACAATGATGAAGGCTATGGGTGGACGAAGGTTCCTTTTATAGAGTTTCCTAATAATGAAGAGAGAGTATCAGATTTAAAATTTGTCAAAGAATTAATAGATGCCTATGACAAGAATGTATCTGACCTAGCTAACAATTTAGATGAAGTACAGGAAATAATAACAGTACTAAAAGGATATGAAGGCACAGACTTAACAGAGTTTAAAGAAAACCTTAGATACTATAAAGCCATAAAAGTAACAGGAGAACAAGGAAGTGGAGTAGACAAGCTAGAACAAAGCATACCAATAGAAGCTAGGAAAGAGATGCTAGACCGATTGGAAGAAAATATATTCCTATTTGGGCAAGGTGTAAACTTAAAAACTGATAGATTTGGCAATAGTCCTAGTGGCGTAGCTTTGAAATTCCTATACTCTCAATTAGACCATAAGGCTAGTATCATGGAAAGGAAATTTAGAAAGGCTATTAAGAGATTGCTATGGTTTGCAACTGAATATATTAACATAATAGACAATAAAGATTATGACAGCACCACAGTACAGGTGACATTTAGAAAGACCATGATAACTAACGATAAAGAAGATACAGAAATTGCTGCACAATCCAAAGGAATAATATCAGATGAAACAATAGTAGCTAATCATCCATGGGTGGAGGATGTAGCAGAGGAACTGGATAGATTAAAGAAACAGGAAGAAGAATACCTAAAGCGATTTGAAGGCAATTATCCAAGCCTAGGAGATGAAGGAGATGAATAGGCCTAGTAATAAATATTGGCAGAATAGGTTTGAAATCTTAACCGAATCCTTACTAAATAAAGCTGATAGGCATTATGCAGAACTCATACAAGAATACGAGAAAGCCCTATTAAGAATTCAAAGAGAAATAGAACAATTTTATGCTAAGTTTGCAACAGATAATAAAATCACATTGGCGGAAGCTAGGAGATTATTAACAGCTAAAGAATTAAAAGAATTCCATTGGACCATAGAAGAATTTATAGAAAAGGCAATAGAAAGCTCATTAGACCAAAGGTGGGTAAAAGAGCTTAATAATGCAAGTGTTAGAGTAAGGATAAGCAGACTTGAATCATTAGAATATCAGATTAGGCAGCAAATAGAGCTTTTATCTGCTAAAAGGCTTGAAGGCTTAACTGAACTGTCTAAAAACATAACAGAAGAAGGCTATTACAGAACTATATATGAAATACAAAAAGGCTTTGGTGTAGGAGATACATTTGGGATATTAGATACTGGACTAATAGAAAGCATAATCACAAAACCATGGGCACCAGATGGTTCTAACTTTTCAAGTAGGATATGGAAAGATAAAAATTTGTTAATGAATGAATTGCAAAAGAGTTTAATTCAATCATTTATAAGAGGAGAAGCGCCAGATAAAGCTATAAAACATATAGTTGATACAATGAATGTATCAAAAAAGGCAGCTGGAAGACTT
>NZ_FNNG01000025.1 GCF_900106765.1 Tepidimicrobium xylanilyticum | reverse complement strand
TATTAGTTTCAGTTGCAATAGTAGAATTTTTTACCCCAGTTTTGGAATAATTTATAAGGTATATTCTAATATCCATTGCTGTAATATCCTCTACTTTTTTTCTTATAGAATTAGCAAATTTCCTAAGTACTCTACCATAACTCTTTAAAGTCCCATCGCTTAACCCCTCCGCTTATCTTGCAGACAAATATAATAAAATCATACTATTTATGTTATTACTTACTGATAGTGAGATTCTTATATCTTCAACACTGTAATCGCATAAAACCTCTTCGATAGCTTATTTGACATCTTTTTGGTTGATTAAGCTACCATATAGCAAATTTAATTTTTGTATAATCCTAGTCACAGCTGGTGGCGATATAATGGTAAAATATTATTGTAGAGGTTATGAATATTTCGACGTTTACTTCGATTATATATATGCTAAATAAGTATTTTTAGCTATTGAGAGTTATGGCAGTATAGATTATAGGGATAGTCTTGATTTTTCTGGTACATTCATTAGACTTTATTAAAAATAACAAAATAAAGAGCCAAGAGTAATATAACACTTTTGACTTTTGCATCCCTCTGACATCATACATTAATCTAAGATAAAAAAAATATATAAATCTACTAGACTACAACTCCATGTACTATTTTGCGTTAATCGTACCTCGCCGTCAGTAATCCTAATTGTTGCGGTATTTGAAGTCTCTGGACTCGATAATGTTTTTGACAATGAATCCTTCGGAGAAGATAAATAGAATAAACTATCATCGTAGAGGTAACGTCCCCCAGAAAACCAGCCATTTCTTGCCCTGTAGCCAATTGGTTTACCGTATACCTTAGTAAAAGTCTTTGAGGTGTAGCCTCCAGCAGTATCCTTATCTACCGAAATATCACCAATTCGTACCGTCTTAAGCGTTGGAGTTGGTTCATATGTCCCGGTCACTCCGCCAATATTAACACCTTTTTTAATATTTTCAGCAATTAAATTAGCAAATTGTGCTTTAACAATACCACTTCCATTATGATAACCCTCTGGAATTACTATCTGCCCACCTTGAGTAGTTATTGTACGATTTATTGCACCTCTATTTGGCATTGTACCGACTTTTAACCCATCCTCTGTACCAAATGTTATTCCCTCTAAAACATGATTAGGCTGTGCTGTTCCGTACTCACCCCCTTCACCCAACAATTGAAAAACCGAACCTGTGTAAACTAAATGACATATTTGCCCTGCTTTAATATTGCCACTTGACAAAGCATTTCCGTTTGATTTCCGTATTGGCTTTGCACCTAGCCCATTAATATTTAGTGTGCTAGCTCCTGTATTAGCATTAGTGAATTTAACCTTCACGCTCATACCTTCAGTTAATGCTGTTATTCCTTGAATATTTACCGCATATGAGTTTGTTCCAGTAGCTATAACATAAGGTATATGGTGAAAATTATCTGCCTTATGTGCATCAAGTTCTCTTTGACTTGCAGCTGCTAATACCCATTCTTCTCCTGTATCTAAATAAATCTCTCCTGTGTCTTGTGCAAAATAATATCTACCTGCAATCCCTGGTTCTGGTCTATTTACCAAAGTACCACCTGTCAAATCTCCTATCCCTTCGCCTTTTTTTACTGCTAATTGGTCTATTTTCTCAAAGTTCTCATTAAAATCTTCTATGCTATAAAATTCAATATCAGATGGTTTCTTTAAATTAAAATTCTTTGTATATCCAGCCATTAACTAATCACTTCCTCTCTTAACTGTTTGTGAGTGTATTGGCTTAATTGTGCATGGGTGAATTTACTTAAAGTCAAGTGTTGATTATATCTTAATTCTACAGTTATAACTAAATTTGATGGAGCCATTTTTCTTACTAGCTTATCTACTTCATCAAACATCCTTTTTACAACCAGCTCTATTTTTATGTTTAACGTATATTCTCCTGCGTTTAATGTCATTACATAACCATTTTCACCACATAATTGATTTAGTTTGTTAATCAACACTTTGTATGTGTATGGTAGCTTATCATTCTCTCTTGCTAATACTCTAAATCTTCTTGTTTCTAAACTATCATCAGCAAAAGGTGTTATTTTGTATATTTTTTCTCGTCTTGCTATCCCTCTTTCTGTTGCTGTTTCAATGAATTGATCATCAATTAAATTTGATACAGATTCTTTCAGCTCATCTATTTCAATATTTTCTGTATTTGCTATTTCTTGCAATTCTTCTATCTCTTGCAAAACTAATGGCCAATACTCTTCTATTTGCTTCATACGATAGTCACCTCACCAAGTACAGGTATTTCCACATCTTCTAGTACAAGATTTTCAGCTAGTCCGTTTATCTTAGTATTTTGTATGTCTAAAACACCCGGCAAGCCCAAAGCTCTAGTTTCAATATAGCTAATTCTAACTACTAGGTTTTCTTCGTCTTGCCAAGTCTTTTTAAGTTCGTAAAAGTAACCTTCTATTGTAGCTATGAAATTGGGTTTCACATCCTCCCAAGTATAGCTTTCTTGAAATATTATGTTTGTTTCTATGTTGACGGTACACTCCGATACCCCTTCTACAGTTACTACATGACCTATAGGAGCTATGCCAACTCCTTCACCTTGATGCCCTACAGGGTCTATTTCGTTTTGAATATAATCAACCAATTCTTGAGAGGGTTTATTGTAGTCGCTGTCTATTATAACTAGCTTGACAGTTCCTCCGCCATTCCAAACTGGATACACCTTTACGCCACCTACACCATTTAATTCATTTGTTTTCTGCTTATAGTCTGCAATATTCCCTCCAAATGCTTGACTTTCTAAACTATCGAAATATCTCTTTCTTAAGTTCTCGTCATCTTCTTCATCTTCTCCGGGAATAAGGATATCCACCAACTCAGCGGATTCTAAACCATTTATATATTCAACTGGTATAAGAGAACCTGAATAAACATTCCCTATTGCTCCCGGTTCTTCACATTCAAGCCTAAATTCCCCATCTGTAATTTTATCTATAACTACATAATTCAAATCTTCACCAGTATACCTACTCCCTATAGGTACATTCAAAGGTAATTGGTTATTAGTTTTAAATATTCCCCTTCTAATTGCTTTAGTAGCTAGTCGTCTAATAATTCCTCTTTCTGCTGCTCTCCTAGTCAAGTCCTCCCCTGTAGCAGTATCAGCATAGGTTCTGTTTTCGATATCCTCCAGTTCGATATACATTTGGGCCAATTCAGCAGCGGCAGGGGCTAAGGCGTTCCAAATTATACCTCCTTGCCTTTTATCGTATTTATTGGGTACTCTATCCAACATTCTTTGCAGTATTTCCTCAAATGAATACATTATATTTCCACCTCCCTAGAGGCTTTTATATCTCCAAATACTGTGTGTACTGTGAATGTTGCTAATATAGTGTTTCTGTCTATAGATTCAAATTCAAAATCGGATACATCAGTGATTCTATCATCAGCTATCAAGGCTTCTCTGATTCTTCTTTTTAACTCTGAATAAGCATAGGCCTTATCTTTACCAAATAAGTCAGCTAATTCTACTCCATGATTCCAATCATAGATCAAATACCTATATCTTTCAGTATTTAATATTAGATATATAGCTTGTTTCATTGCTTCTAATCCATCTGTATAGCCTACTATTCGTTTGTTTTCAAAATCTATTTTCCAAGTATAAGTAGGTTCTTCTACTACTTCCAATTCCTCGCCAATCGGTATGTTTTCAATTTTAGGTATCATGCACTCACCAACCTATCTAGGACAATGTATTTTTGTCCTCCTTGTACTCGTATCAGTAAGACTTTCTCCCCTACCTTTAATCCTTTCTTATGAATATGTTTCTTTGTGCCTTTGTACTCGTGTTTATGGTTATAAGGGCTAGTAAGAGCTTCTTCTGTCATGTCATTAATCTCAACCTCTACTTCACTATCAATAACATTAGAAGTAAGGAGTATCATATTCCCTTTTATATTCATACGCTGTTCTACATTGATTTCTAAAGGGTTTATTTTCGTAACAGTACCATAAGCTATACTCATTGGCGAACTATTTTCTACGGCCTCTATAGCAGCTTGTTTTATAATTTGTATCATACTCACTATATATCACCCCTTAAATCCAATGTCATCCAATGTTCATCATTACCAAATACATGCTTTGCTTTTTCAACTAACATATACTGCTTTACGCTTATATCTCCAACATTTTCTAATAAAGTCATTACACTTGTCCCAGCTCTTACTCTTATATCTCCTAAAACTTCTTTTAACTGCAATGTTCTCTTTTTCTTATTTTTTAGTTTTAGTATAGCTTCCGCCTTGGCTTTTATATTAGTTTCTTCATTAACATTTTCAAAATACTGCAATACACCCCATCTATTTATGTTTACACCATGTTGTAATTCATATTCCTCCGCTTTTCCTAATTTTTCATTATTTCTACGTAGCTTTACTTTGTTATATGTGTCTGTATCTATGTCGGTTTTATAACTATAATTTTGTGCATTATAATCACCTACTACTAAGGCAGGGATTTTCATTGTCTCAACATCTCGTAAGTTTAATTTCCCAAAATCATCAAATAGTACATACATTTTACCTTTGTTCATTAAGGTTAAATCTAAAGCATCGTAGATGATGTCAAATAGAGTTTTATTATCTTGTATTCTATATGCTATTGTATAACCTGTATCTTCTATAATTCCAGCTTGCAAGTTGAAATCATTAATTATTTTCTTAACCAAATCTGATGCTTTCATATTTTCATAGATATAAGTATCTTTATTTTTCAAATACCTCAATTGGTCATAAGCTGTAACCTTAATAATCTGGTCTTTATCTCTTTCTTTTACAAACACAAATCCAAAGAAAACATCTTTTTCATTTACTCTAAATAAAACAGGATTCCCTTCCTGAAAGTTTATTACATCATCATTTACAACATTGAAAGTAAGTTTGCCAGGTTGACCTATTCTAGTAGTTTCCCAAACAACATCACCTTCTATAATAGGTAAATATCTTTTTCCATTATTGATAATTGATATTTCATACATAGCCTATCACCTTAACCTTAAGACTTGTCCTGGATAGATTAGATTAGGGCTTGATATATTGTTTAATTTTGCTATTTCAGTATATTTGTTGCCATCATTTAGTTCCTTTTTAGCAATAGCCCAAAGCGTATCCCCTTGCTTAACTGTGTACGTCTTGGCTGGCTCTTTAGCAGGTCTTTCTTCTTTAACTGTTACAGTAGCCTTGTTACCTTCGACTTCTTTTATTTTTATTACTTGAGTTTTGTACTGCTTATATTGTTTTAGCCTTATTTCAACATATATATCACCGACTTCTCCAGCCCTTTCTTCTACAGTGTATTCCTCTAGTGATACTAACATATTGGTATCAAATAAAGGTTCATCCCAAGGGGCTACTCTACTAACTATAAATCTAACTGGTTTCTTTTCTACTTTATATCTTTCAAACTGTCCTAAGTAGTATTCTGGAGGTCTGAAACCACTTTCATACACTGCAAAAGGTAAGGGTTGTCCGGGCAGTAGTAGCTTAAAATTAAATTCACTCAGTCCCGGGTCCTTTAATATGTTTACATCGCCGATATTTAATAATTCAATTACTTTATTTTTATTGTTTATTTTTAATGTTAGGCTAGAAGGAGGTATAGGCAATTGAATAACTTCTCCTTCATAATCAAAATAAAAAGAGTACATATTAACTATGCACCCCCTCTGCAGCTATATTAATTTCTTCAGTCAGTATTTCTTCTAATCTGCCTATTATTCCATCTATATCAGCAGTTTCTCTTACATCACCAAATTCTATACTTATCTGTGGAGCTAATGTAGCCGTTGTAAATCTATTTATTGCCTCTTGTTCTGCTAAATCCCTTAACCATTTTAAATCTTCTTGTGATATATCTATTGAATCCTTTATAGCCCCTGTATTATCTGCAATTTTACCTATGTCTTTCGCTACACCATCCCCTAGTATTCCTTTTAGCCAGTCGTTTTGTGCTGCTTGCCTTGCTGCTAATTCTCTTTGTGCTGCTCCTATTTCCATTTGTCGCTTTGCCCTTGCACTCAAAGCGTCTGCCCTCATTTGAGACAAAGCCAGATTTCTTTCTGCTACTTTAGCTTCGTATTCAACTTCTGCCGTAGTTGCAAATGTTAGCTTGTCAATCGTTTTTACAGCTACGCCCGGTATTTTGTTTATCGCTTTTATAAAACTATTTATTATATCAATTGCTCTGTTGACCATGCTTTGCAACAGTTTTAATGTTTCGACTTTCATTTTTCCTACTATATCAAGTACTGCATACACGCCTGTCATAAAGCCAATCTTAATCCTATCCCAACCAGTTAAGACTTTATCTACTGTTATCATCCACGCTATTCTAATCCCACCTACAGATTGTATCCACTTATAGATTACACCTACTAAAATTCCAATTCCTGCAGCAACTAGAAAAGTTGGACTTTTCAGCATAGCAAAATTTAATCCATCTTGTGCTATTTTAGCTACCCATGTCCCAACTGCATAAGCTCCAACTGCTGCTGCAAGCCCCCAAAATATAGGTTCCAATGTAGACCAGTTATCATAAATCCATTGGGCCCCTCTACCTATTACCTGTAACACTGGTTCAAATGTTTGTAATAAGGTATTGCCTATTATTGTTGCTACTTGTGCAAATGTCATAGGCATTTGTGCGAATTTAGCATTTGTTTCATCTGCTGTTGCAAACATGGCCTGTTTAACTACATCTGCTGTTATTAACCCTTCTTGTGCCATAGATCTTATCTGGCCTATAGGTACGTCTAAATACTTAGCAATGGATTGAATTATCGTTGGTGCTTGTTCAAATACACTGTTAAGCTCCTCACCTCTAAGGACACCTTGCCCCATAGCTTGGGTGATTTGTAGCATGGCTGCATCAATTCCTTGTGCAGAAGTACCTGCAATTGTAAAGTGTTTGTTTAATTGCTCTACAAAAGCTATTACTTCATCATTACTAGCAAACGCATCTCGTGCCAATATTCCCATTTTCGCTACTGCATCAGCTGTAGTTTGATAAGAGCCTCTTGCTCTTTGTGCAGACTGGAATATTTTATTTTGCAGCTCTGCTGTAGTTTGCAGGCCATCATTCATGAGATCAAGTCTCGCTTTTGTAGCAGTCATTTGATCAGATAATGCTATTATTTTTTTGGCACTAAATGCTGTCCCTAATGTTAACATTAATTTATTTAATTTGCTGCTAAGTATATCAGTGCTATTTGAGTTCCTCTTCATTTGATTATCTTGCTGTTCAAGCCTTTTAGTTGCTCTATCTGTTGCGCCGGCTAATCTTGCCTGTGCCCTTCCAGCTGAATCTAATGTATATGCTATTCTTGTTTCTTTGCTCATTACATTTTGAGCTCTATCAATGCTTCTTTTCATTTTATCAGTTTTACCTGTTACTCTGTCTAAAACCCTGCTCATATTGTCTATTAAATTTAAACTAGTTCTTATACTTGCCATATGCTCACCACCTTTATGGCATAATAAAAAGCATCCATTTAGGATGCTTGTTCTGCTAAACTTTTAATTATAGTATAGGGATATTCTGGTGCTACAAGTAGCATAGCATAATTACTCTTATTGTCTTGTAAGCTTATGCCATCTCTATACAATTCTATTGCAGTTATCTTGTCTAATGATGTTTGGAAATTATTTTTTGGAGCTACAAATATAAGACGTTTATTTGTAATAAATAATTGTCCAGGAGATTCTTCTGTAACATCTCCTCTTATCGGTGTACCTTTGTAACTTCCTGTCCTTAAAGTAACACCTTTTGCTATTCTAAAACTTGCTCCACCAGAACCACCACTATAGCCTATTACTCTGTTTTTAGTTATTAATCTGGTTGCATTGGTATAATAATGACATACTTCATCAGGTTGTAATATCAATTTATCAGTATACACTACTGGTAGAGTTCCATTTTTTAATTCTTCTAATGTTTCTTCTGTTAAGCTTGTATTTTCTAATATTTCTTGCATAGGATCAATCTCTTTGTGGCTTCTTTTATTTTTAGAGAAACTTCGATAAGATAAATAACCAAATAATGCTGCAATGCTTAAAAATATTAGTACAAGTCCATAGTCTGAACCAAAATCTATCTCGTTAACAAATATGGCTAAAATAAAAAATAGAGAAATTAACCCAAATATTACTCCAATTGCTTTTCGTAATATTCTCATCAAATCCCCTCCCCCAAAACCTAATGTCTTATTATTATCATATCAGATTATGAGGGAATTTTCCAATTATTTCTTTATTTTTGCAGCTTCCAATTTCTCTTTTTCTATTCTTAAATCTATAGCAGCCATAATAAAGGCTTTCTCATACCTATCCATTTCAACAAATTCTCTAGGCTTAATATTAAGCTTATGAAGGGCATAGTAGGCATAATTAGCCTCACTATCCCCTTCTATTATTAGTTTTTTGCTTCTTCAACCAATTCTTCCATACCAACATCAAAGCCATTAACCTCTTGTACTATTTCAAGTAATTTAGCATATTCTCCACTTGTTAACATAGTCCTAACTAAGTTTTCAGCTCCTACCACTCCATAGGATTCTTGAAGTTCTTTGTCTTTTAGGTTTGGAAACACAACACATTCAACTATTAGTTTAGCCATATACTCGTCGTAGTCTGTATTAGTAGTTACTATTCCTCTGTCTTTGATTTTTTTAGTACAAGCTCTTCTGATTGCTTTGTTTTCGGCTTCACTCAAAGCCCTAATCTCCCATGGTATCGGGTTTCCGTTTTCGTCTAAGAATCTATCTGATATAACATGTTTTTCATTTTCTATTTTAATAGCGTTTTGTGCTAGAAAGGCACTTAAATTGCTCATCTAATCCCTCCTACCCTAATGGTCTAAATTTGTTTGGCATATCTATATCATTAAATGTAAAGCTTATTTCTTCGTCTAGTGTTTCAGTTTCTACATCTACCTTAGCCATTACTACACTATCAAGGTTTACTCCTTTTAATATGACTGTTTGTTTCCCTATACTACTAGTCGGGTCCTCATTCTCCACTAAAATATCAAAGTATATATCTCTGCCAGTTTTGATATATTCTAGCATCAATTCCCTAAATTTACTGGTAGCATAATATATAGTGGCTGTGCCTGTACCATTCCAACCGCCTGCTTTATGTTGTACGCCAGTCTTCCCTAATACCGGTACTTCTACTTTCGTTTTTTCTACTGTTGCTTCAAGGTTTTTCAAATATAACATCTCATGTACTTCTCCGTCTATAGTGGCATAAGCTTTCGCTAGTTTACCACTAATGGCGTCTTCTCCTCTCATAAAAGGCATATAATCCTCTCCTTTCTATCTAACCTCAATTGACATATATAATTTTTCCATTGAGTCGGTGGGCTGTACTACTTCATTCACGATTACATCTTGCTTTTGTAGCCCTGGAAGGACGATAATGTCTTCTTGGCTAAAATTCTCTATTGCTCTAATATTAAGCAATTGTTCATGATAATTTACTAATTCATTCTTAAATAACTCTCTGCCTATATCATCATTAGTAACTTTACCAAGGTAGTAATCACTAAATATTCTAGCTGTATCATTTGCTATTTGGTCTAGTACCCTTATCACTCTATTGCTAGAGAAATCTTGATTTTTCTCTGGTGTAAAATTAGTAAATGTATTAATATCCTTCAATACTCTTACATCATTACCATCTTGGTAGAAGGCAAATTCTCCATTTTGGATAGCCTGTTCAAACTCTCTTTTCTTAAATTTAGTGTTTACCTCATATTCTCCGTCATAAACCTTGTTTGTAAGAGATTCATTTACTGCCGCCCCTGCTGTTTGTCCTGCTACCCAATAGACAAGCTCTGGATTGTTTTTAACACTTATTACGCCTTCGTAATCAGCCTTTGCATAGTCAAACAATACTGTAGTTATCTTAACCCCTTCATCATCTCTTAAACGCTTTGTAAAGCTGTCAAATAATGATTTAGTTACTTCATCTTCTCCAGCATATAGCAGAGTAGTAAAATCTTCTGCTTCTATTTTGTCTAAGAAAGCACTATAGCTTTCCCCTGTAGCAGCTCCATTTTCTCCACCTGTCAGCGGTACACCAGCAGTTGCTTCTAGAGTGCCTTCTTTAGCAAATGTTACAAAATTATTATCTTGTAACTCCGTTACAGCACTAACTGTTTGAGTATCTACTTTAGTTGTTCCTAGATAAGTAATTACATCAAAGCTTGTTTCATCATCAATATTGGCTTGTACTACAATTTTTATATCGTTTCCTCTAACACCGGAGAATTTAGCAGTTACAGTTAGTCCTCCAACTGTAGCAGTAGCTTTTGTTCCTCCAGTATTAATTCTGTATAGCTTAACCATACTAGCACCTTTAAACACTTCTCTCAAGGGCTTCATCTTTTCATCTGCAAAACTATACCCTAATATGTTTAAAGCTTCTTTCTGGAATTCTCCTGCATCTATAGTTATAACTTCATTCTCTGCTCCCCAGTCCATCTCTAAAGGCATAGCGACTATCCCTCTTTCTCCCAAGCTGCCTAACGCCCTAGCGACTGACACAAAATTTATATACGCCCCGGGTAGAATCTTGTTTGGGACTGTGAATGTACCTCCACCTAAAGCCATGCTTAATTCACCTTCCTTTTTAGATACTCATTAACTTTTGTCTCAACTTCTTTAAGGGTATAAGTCTTGCCATCCTCCAAAATAGCATTAATTAAGTCCTTGCTGTAACTTAATTTCTTACTTGCAAGGACTTGTTGTTTAGTAAATCTATTTTCAGTTTTCTTTGTTACTTTTTCTTTCATTATTATAGCACTCCTTTCCAATGTGATATAATTTTAATTAAATGGGTGCCTCTTATAGGAGGTTTATTATGTTTAAGATTGAAGGCTTTGATGAATTAAGTAAAGAATTAAAAAAGTTATCTAAAAATGCAAAAAGACTCCATGGTGAACATAAAATCTCTTTTGAAGAATTATTTACTAAATCCTTTATGGAAAAATACACAAAATTTTCTTCTTTTGATGAATTGCTAAAAGCTGGCAACTTTATAGTAAATTCTGAAGAAGACTTTTTAGCAATACCCGACGACATCTTTGATTCACATATTAAATCCGTTACAACATTCTCATCATGGCAAGACATGTTAGATAAAGCGACTGAATTATGGATTGAGAAAGAACTATTTAAATAAAGATTAGCCTAGAGGCACCCATTTTAATTATTTTCAATGTGAAATTTAAAATCATGAATATTATTTAATTCTATTTTTAATTCTTCAAGTAAAGATTGTGCTTTATCAATATGCTCTTCAAACTCTTTAATATTCTTTACCTTAATATTTGTTGTTAATTCCACATTTTTTTCTTCCTTACTTATCATCCTTTAAACCTCCTTCAATCTCTAAATTCTCCATCTTTGGTATCGGATCTATTTCCTTCCTTACAAATATTGGGTACCTTACAAAGAAATGCAATACACCATCTGCTATTCTGTGATTCATGTCATAGCCCCTAAGTGCCCTTCCTGCCACTTCTATATACTCCATCTGTTCATATAAAACTTCTGCCATAGCTCTCATATCTGCATTTTTAGTAGGACTATTTGGGTTAGGGAAATAATGTATATCGTATAGATGGTCCCTTTTATATCTATTACCTAATTCTCGTTCATGGCTTGTATTGACTTCTTTAACAAAAAAACAAGGCTCTTGAAAACCTTGCTCTATAGTTTCGCTATATATCTTTGTGTCTTTATCTCTAAAGCTATTGATTTTTCTTGATATAGCTTTTCTGACTTCATCTTTCATTTGAAATACTCCTCTAGAAAATCTTTTAATTTCTTTTCTAATAGACTTGGTAATTCTTTTTGCATTTCATCAACTGATACAGTCATCATAAACTCACCTTCAACAAATGGTTTTTTAAGCCTTTTCCCTATTGCTGGAACATACTGTCCTACATTTTGCCTATGGCCATATTCAACATAACTAGCATATTTTACAGGGTTTTCAATAATGATTTGATACACTCTGCCTTTTCTGACTACTTTTGTATGGTTATAGATATATTCGTATGAATCCATATCTTTACCGGCAGTCCAACCTCGTCTTAATGTTCCTCCTACCTTGCCAGAATCAGGAGGATATTGCCCTACTGGTGTTCTTGCTATGATTTTTGCCAGTGTTCTAGCTGCAATTTCTTTAATGGTATCTTCATGGAATTTTTGGACTTCTTCCTCTG
>NZ_FNNG01000024.1 GCF_900106765.1 Tepidimicrobium xylanilyticum | reverse complement strand
TATTAGTTTCAGTTGCAATAGTAGAATTTTTTACCCCAGTTTTGGAATAATTTATAAGGTATATTCTAATATCCATTGCTGTAATATCCTCTACTTTTTTTCTTATAGAATTAGCAAATTTCCTAAGTACTCTACCATAACTCTTTAAAGTCCCATCGCTTAACCCCTCCGCTTATCTTGCAGACAAATATAATAAAATCATACTATTTATGTTATTACTTACTGATAGTGAGATTCTTATATCTTCAACACTGTAATCGCATAAAACCTCTTCGATAGCTTATTTGACATCTTTTTGGTTGATTAAGCTACCATATAGCAAATTTAATTTTTGTATAATCCTAGTCACAGCTGGTGGCGATATAATGGTAAAATATTATTGTAGAGGTTATGAATATTTCGACGTTTACTTCGATTATATATATGCTAAATAAGTATTTTTAGCTATTGAGAGTTATGGCAGTATAGATTATAGGGATAGTCTTGATTTTTCTGGTACATTCATTAGACTTTATTAAAAATAACAAAATAAAGAGCCAAGAGTAATATAACACTTTTGACTTTTGCATCCCTCTGACATCATACATTAATCTAAGATAAAAAAAATATATAAATCTACTAGACTACAACTCCATGTACTATTTTGCGTTAATCGTACCTCGCCGTCAGTAATCCTAATTGTTGCGGTATTTGAAGTCTCTGGACTCGATAATGTTTTTGACAATGAATCCTTCGGAGAAGATAAATAGAATAAACTATCATCGTAGAGGTAACGTCCCCCAGAAAACCAGCCATTTCTTGCCCTGTAGCCAATTGGTTTACCGTATACCTTAGTAAAAGTCTTTGAGGTGTAGCCTCCAGCAGTATCCTTATCTACCGAAATATCACCAATTCGTACCGTCTTAAGCGTTGGAGTTGGTTCATATGTCCCGGTCACTCCGCCAATATTAACACCTTTTTTAATATTTTCAGCAATTAAATTAGCAAATTGTGCTTTAACAATACCACTTCCATTATGATAACCCTCTGGAATTACTATCTGCCCACCTTGAGTAGTTATTGTACGATTTATTGCACCTCTATTTGGCATTGTACCGACTTTTAACCCATCCTCTGTACCAAATGTTATTCCCTCTAAAACATGATTAGGCTGTGCTGTTCCGTACTCACCCCCTTCACCCAACAATTGAAAAACCGAACCTGTGTAAACTAAATGACATATTTGCCCTGCTTTAATATTGCCACTTGACAAAGCATTTCCGTTTGATTTCCGTATTGGCTTTGCACCTAGCCCATTAATATTTAGTGTGCTAGCTCCTGTATTAGCATTAGTGAATTTAACCTTCACGCTCATACCTTCAGTTAATGCTGTTATTCCTTGAATATTTACCGCATATGAGTTTGTTCCAGTAGCTATAACATAAGGTATATGGTGAAAATTATCTGCCTTATGTGCATCAAGTTCTCTTTGACTTGCAGCTGCTAATACCCATTCTTCTCCTGTATCTAAATAAATCTCTCCTGTGTCTTGTGCAAAATAATATCTACCTGCAATCCCTGGTTCTGGTCTATTTACCAAAGTACCACCTGTCAAATCTCCTATCCCTTCGCCTTTTTTTACTGCTAATTGGTCTATTTTCTCAAAGTTCTCATTAAAATCTTCTATGCTATAAAATTCAATATCAGATGGTTTCTTTAAATTAAAATTCTTTGTATATCCAGCCATTAACTAATCACTTCCTCTCTTAACTGTTTGTGAGTGTATTGGCTTAATTGTGCATGGGTGAATTTACTTAAAGTCAAGTGTTGATTATATCTTAATTCTACAGTTATAACTAAATTTGATGGAGCCATTTTTCTTACTAGCTTATCTACTTCATCAAACATCCTTTTTACAACCAGCTCTATTTTTATGTTTAACGTATATTCTCCTGCGTTTAATGTCATTACATAACCATTTTCACCACATAATTGATTTAGTTTGTTAATCAACACTTTGTATGTGTATGGTAGCTTATCATTCTCTCTTGCTAATACTCTAAATCTTCTTGTTTCTAAACTATCATCAGCAAAAGGTGTTATTTTGTATATTTTTTCTCGTCTTGCTATCCCTCTTTCTGTTGCTGTTTCAATGAATTGATCATCAATTAAATTTGATACAGATTCTTTCAGCTCATCTATTTCAATATTTTCTGTATTTGCTATTTCTTGCAATTCTTCTATCTCTTGCAAAACTAATGGCCAATACTCTTCTATTTGCTTCATACGATAGTCACCTCACCAAGTACAGGTATTTCCACATCTTCTAGTACAAGATTTTCAGCTAGTCCGTTTATCTTAGTATTTTGTATGTCTAAAACACCCGGCAAGCCCAAAGCTCTAGTTTCAATATAGCTAATTCTAACTACTAGGTTTTCTTCGTCTTGCCAAGTCTTTTTAAGTTCGTAAAAGTAACCTTCTATTGTAGCTATGAAATTGGGTTTCACATCCTCCCAAGTATAGCTTTCTTGAAATATTATGTTTGTTTCTATGTTGACGGTACACTCCGATACCCCTTCTACAGTTACTACATGACCTATAGGAGCTATGCCAACTCCTTCACCTTGATGCCCTACAGGGTCTATTTCGTTTTGAATATAATCAACCAATTCTTGAGAGGGTTTATTGTAGTCGCTGTCTATTATAACTAGCTTGACAGTTCCTCCGCCATTCCAAACTGGATACACCTTTACGCCACCTACACCATTTAATTCATTTGTTTTCTGCTTATAGTCTGCAATATTCCCTCCAAATGCTTGACTTTCTAAACTATCGAAATATCTCTTTCTTAAGTTCTCGTCATCTTCTTCATCTTCTCCGGGAATAAGGATATCCACCAACTCAGCGGATTCTAAACCATTTATATATTCAACTGGTATAAGAGAACCTGAATAAACATTCCCTATTGCTCCCGGTTCTTCACATTCAAGCCTAAATTCCCCATCTGTAATTTTATCTATAACTACATAATTCAAATCTTCACCAGTATACCTACTCCCTATAGGTACATTCAAAGGTAATTGGTTATTAGTTTTAAATATTCCCCTTCTAATTGCTTTAGTAGCTAGTCGTCTAATAATTCCTCTTTCTGCTGCTCTCCTAGTCAAGTCCTCCCCTGTAGCAGTATCAGCATAGGTTCTGTTTTCGATATCCTCCAGTTCGATATACATTTGGGCCAATTCAGCAGCGGCAGGGGCTAAGGCGTTCCAAATTATACCTCCTTGCCTTTTATCGTATTTATTGGGTACTCTATCCAACATTCTTTGCAGTATTTCCTCAAATGAATACATTATATTTCCACCTCCCTAGAGGCTTTTATATCTCCAAATACTGTGTGTACTGTGAATGTTGCTAATATAGTGTTTCTGTCTATAGATTCAAATTCAAAATCGGATACATCAGTGATTCTATCATCAGCTATCAAGGCTTCTCTGATTCTTCTTTTTAACTCTGAATAAGCATAGGCCTTATCTTTACCAAATAAGTCAGCTAATTCTACTCCATGATTCCAATCATAGATCAAATACCTATATCTTTCAGTATTTAATATTAGATATATAGCTTGTTTCATTGCTTCTAATCCATCTGTATAGCCTACTATTCGTTTGTTTTCAAAATCTATTTTCCAAGTATAAGTAGGTTCTTCTACTACTTCCAATTCCTCGCCAATCGGTATGTTTTCAATTTTAGGTATCATGCACTCACCAACCTATCTAGGACAATGTATTTTTGTCCTCCTTGTACTCGTATCAGTAAGACTTTCTCCCCTACCTTTAATCCTTTCTTATGAATATGTTTCTTTGTGCCTTTGTACTCGTGTTTATGGTTATAAGGGCTAGTAAGAGCTTCTTCTGTCATGTCATTAATCTCAACCTCTACTTCACTATCAATAACATTAGAAGTAAGGAGTATCATATTCCCTTTTATATTCATACGCTGTTCTACATTGATTTCTAAAGGGTTTATTTTCGTAACAGTACCATAAGCTATACTCATTGGCGAACTATTTTCTACGGCCTCTATAGCAGCTTGTTTTATAATTTGTATCATACTCACTATATATCACCCCTTAAATCCAATGTCATCCAATGTTCATCATTACCAAATACATGCTTTGCTTTTTCAACTAACATATACTGCTTTACGCTTATATCTCCAACATTTTCTAATAAAGTCATTACACTTGTCCCAGCTCTTACTCTTATATCTCCTAAAACTTCTTTTAACTGCAATGTTCTCTTTTTCTTATTTTTTAGTTTTAGTATAGCTTCCGCCTTGGCTTTTATATTAGTTTCTTCATTAACATTTTCAAAATACTGCAATACACCCCATCTATTTATGTTTACACCATGTTGTAATTCATATTCCTCCGCTTTTCCTAATTTTTCATTATTTCTACGTAGCTTTACTTTGTTATATGTGTCTGTATCTATGTCGGTTTTATAACTATAATTTTGTGCATTATAATCACCTACTACTAAGGCAGGGATTTTCATTGTCTCAACATCTCGTAAGTTTAATTTCCCAAAATCATCAAATAGTACATACATTTTACCTTTGTTCATTAAGGTTAAATCTAAAGCATCGTAGATGATGTCAAATAGAGTTTTATTATCTTGTATTCTATATGCTATTGTATAACCTGTATCTTCTATAATTCCAGCTTGCAAGTTGAAATCATTAATTATTTTCTTAACCAAATCTGATGCTTTCATATTTTCATAGATATAAGTATCTTTATTTTTCAAATACCTCAATTGGTCATAAGCTGTAACCTTAATAATCTGGTCTTTATCTCTTTCTTTTACAAACACAAATCCAAAGAAAACATCTTTTTCATTTACTCTAAATAAAACAGGATTCCCTTCCTGAAAGTTTATTACATCATCATTTACAACATTGAAAGTAAGTTTGCCAGGTTGACCTATTCTAGTAGTTTCCCAAACAACATCACCTTCTATAATAGGTAAATATCTTTTTCCATTATTGATAATTGATATTTCATACATAGCCTATCACCTTAACCTTAAGACTTGTCCTGGATAGATTAGATTAGGGCTTGATATATTGTTTAATTTTGCTATTTCAGTATATTTGTTGCCATCATTTAGTTCCTTTTTAGCAATAGCCCAAAGCGTATCCCCTTGCTTAACTGTGTACGTCTTGGCTGGCTCTTTAGCAGGTCTTTCTTCTTTAACTGTTACAGTAGCCTTGTTACCTTCGACTTCTTTTATTTTTATTACTTGAGTTTTGTACTGCTTATATTGTTTTAGCCTTATTTCAACATATATATCACCGACTTCTCCAGCCCTTTCTTCTACAGTGTATTCCTCTAGTGATACTAACATATTGGTATCAAATAAAGGTTCATCCCAAGGGGCTACTCTACTAACTATAAATCTAACTGGTTTCTTTTCTACTTTATATCTTTCAAACTGTCCTAAGTAGTATTCTGGAGGTCTGAAACCACTTTCATACACTGCAAAAGGTAAGGGTTGTCCGGGCAGTAGTAGCTTAAAATTAAATTCACTCAGTCCCGGGTCCTTTAATATGTTTACATCGCCGATATTTAATAATTCAATTACTTTATTTTTATTGTTTATTTTTAATGTTAGGCTAGAAGGAGGTATAGGCAATTGAATAACTTCTCCTTCATAATCAAAATAAAAAGAGTACATATTAACTATGCACCCCCTCTGCAGCTATATTAATTTCTTCAGTCAGTATTTCTTCTAATCTGCCTATTATTCCATCTATATCAGCAGTTTCTCTTATATCTCCTGTAAAGTTAATACTTATCTGTGGTGCTAATGTTGCAGTAGTAAATCTATTTATTGTTTCTTGCTCTGCAAGATCTCTCATCCATTTTAAATCTTCCTGTGATATATCAACTGAATCCTTAATATCCCCTGTATCATCTGCAATTTTAGCTATGTTTTTCGCCATATCCCCTAAGTTTAAATCTAATCCTTTTTCTTTAGCTGCTTCTTGAGCTGCCCTTATTTCTGCTTGCCTTTGAGCAGTCGCTGCTCTTGCTTCTGCTTTCATTTGTCTTAAAGCTGCATCTCTTTCAGCTATACTAGCTTCTATATCAGCACGATATTTCGCTAGTTCAGCTGTTCTTTGTGCTTTTCTTGCTTCAATTTCTGCCTTAGCAGTAGTTGCAAAGGTTACTTCACTTATTGCATCTATAGATACACCTGGAATCTTATTTAATGTACCAATAAATTTATTTATTATCCCTATTGCTCCGTTAACCATGTTTTGCAGGATATTTAATACCTTTACGTTCATATCATCCATATAGTTCTGTATTGCTACATTCGCTATCATAAATCCTAGTTTCATTTTATCTAACATATTTAAAATCCAGTAACCACCTGTAGTAAATCCAATCTTTAACCAATCCATAATAGTTAATATTTTATCCACTGCTATTTGCCAAGCTATCTTAACTCCTCCTACAGCCTTTATCCATTGGTACATCTTTCCGACTAAAATTCCTATTGCTATAGCTACCCATAATGCTGGATTTTTTAGCATAGTTATTATTAATTCTCTATTTGCCTCTACTACCAACCATGTAACAGCTTTATGAATGCCCATTGCTACTGTATAAGCACCTATTGCTGCTGTAAGTCCCCAAAATATAGGCTCTAATGTAGACCAGTTATCATAAATCCATTGGGCACCTCGGCCTAAACCCTGCAATACTGGCTCAAATGTCTGTAATAATGTGTTCCCTATTACTGTTGTTACTTGGCCAAATGTCATTGGCATCTGTGCAAATTTAGCATTAGTTTCTTCTGCTGTTGCAAACATTGCATTTTTTACTATTTGTGAGGTTATTTTTCCTTCTTGTGCTAATTCTCTAATTTTTCCTATAGGTACACCTAAATACTTGGCGATAGATTGAATTATTGTTGGTGCCTGTTCGAATACACTATTTAATTCTTCTCCTCTTAATACTCCTTGCCCCATTGCTTGTGTTAGTTGAAGCATTGCTGCTTCAATTCCTTGTGTGCTTGTTCCAGATATAGTAAAATGTTTGTTTAATTGTTCAACGAACGCTATTACTTCATCATTACTAGCAAAAGCATCTGCAGCTAATATACCCATTTGTGATACTGCTGAAGCTGTAGTTAAATAAGATCCTCTTGCTCTTTGAGCTGATTGGAATATTTTTTCCTGCAACTCTGCTGTTGTTTGTAATCCATCATTCATAAGGTCAAGCCTCGCTGTTGTAGCAGTTATTTGGTCAGTTAGTGCTATTATCTTTTTGACACTGTATGCTGCTCCTAAGGTTTTTCCTAACTTTTTTAATTTTTTCTCTAAAGCATCTGTACTATTTACATTTTTCTTTACTTGATTATCTTGTTGCTCAAACTTTTTAGTAGCTATATCCGTTGCTCCTGCTAATCTTGCTTGTGCTCTTCCAGCTGAATCTAATGTATATACTATTCTAGTTTCTTTATTCATTACTCTTTTAGCACTATCAATGCTTCTTTTCATTCTATCAGTCTTACCAGTAACTCTATCTAGAGTCCTGCTCATATTATCTATTAAATTTAAACTAGTTCTTATACTTGCCATTTATTCACCTTCTTTCAAGGTAAAAATAAAAGCACCTACTAAAAAGTAAGTGCTCCTATAGTTTTATTACTCCATCTTCTGTGTTTAGCTTAATGATCTTACTTCTAATTTCTTTTACAAATTTCGTAGTTTCTGATAAGCTCGTAACTCCATTTCTAACTTGTAGTATTATTGGTTTGATTTCTCCTTCTGATTTGTAATTTATTACTACAAATCCTCCTTTTTCTTTCTTAGCACCTACACCAGAAGCCGCCCCTGCTATTGCACCTAATGGCCCTAATACTAAGCCACCAGCTATTCCTCTAGCCAATGGTGATTTGTTTTTTTCTAATTGGTCTACTTTATTTACAAATTCTATTGCTGTTAATTGAGGAAAATCTATTTGATATTTTAGATCTTTATGCTCAATTACTAACCTTTCATCATTAGCATATACGTTCGCTACAGAATGTTCTACCATATTAGGTAATCCATATCTATATACAATATCACGGATACCTATATCAAAACCTTGTTCTTGCATTTTTTGTTTGAAGTTTTTCTTTGAGTTTCTCCTATAAACTATTGAAAATATTAACCCAGTTATAGCTATTAACAGTAGTATTATTTCCATTAAGCATACCCCCTTACATTTATTTTACACTAATCATAACAAAATATTAGGGGTTTTAGCAATTATTTCTTTAATTTTGCAGCTTCTAGTTTCTCTTTTTCTATTCTTTTATCTATGCAAGCATATATAAAGGCTCTTTCATATCTATCTATAGGCTCTAATGGTGACTTACCCATTAATACTCCAGGTCTTATTTTAAGTTTATGAAGGGCATAGTATGCATAATTTGCATCACTATCCCCTTCTTCTATTAGTTTTTTGCCTCTTCAACCAGCTCTTCCATTCCTACATCAAAACCATTAACCTCTTGTACAACTTCTAATAATTTGGCATATTCTCCACTAGTTAACATTGTTCTTACTAAGTTTTCTGCTCCTACAACTCCATAGGATTCTTGTAGCTCTTTATCTTTTAGATTAGGGAATACTACGCTTTCTACTATTAATTTTGCAAGGTATTCATCATAATCTGTATTGGTAGTTACTATTCCTTTATCTTTTATCTTTTTAGTACAAGCATTTCTAAGAGCTTTGTTTTCTGCTTCTGTCAAAGCCCTAATCTCCCATGGTATTGGATTTCCTTTGTCATCAACAAATCTATCTGATATAACATGTTTTTCAATTTCTGTTTTTAAAGCATTTTGTGCTAAAAATGCACTTAGTCCACTCATTTTATCCCTCCTATTTTATTGGGTTGAATTTATTTGGCATATCTACGTCATTAAATGTAAAACTGATTTCTTCATCTAGTGTTTCTGATTCTATATCAAGCTTAGCCATAATTGCACTATCAAGGTTTACACCTTTCAATATAACTGTTTGCTTACCTATATTGCTTGTTGGATCCTCATTTTCTACTAATATATCAAAATAAGTGTCTTTTCCAGTCTTAATATATTCCAACATTAATTCCCTAAACTTACTAGTAGCATAGTAGACTGTAGCTGTACCAGTACCACTCCAACCACCAGCTTTATGTTGTGTGCCTGTTTTCCCTAATACAGGGATTTCAACTTTCTTTTTTTCAACTCTACCTTCAATATTTTTTAAGTATAGCATTTCATGGACTTCACCATTTATTGTCGCATATGCTTTGCCCATTTTACCAGATATGACATCTTCTACTCTCATAAAAGCCATACGTTCCTCCCCTTTCTATCTGACTTGTACGCTCATGTAGAGTTTTTCCATAGCATCAGTAGGTTGTACTACTTCATTAACTATAACATCCTGTTTCTGTGCTCCTGGTAGTACGATTATATCTTCTTCATTAAAGTTTTCTATTGCTCTAATATTAAGTAATTGTTCATGATAATTTACTAATTCATTCTTAAACAATTGTCTGCCTATATCATCATTAGTAACTTTACCTAAATAGAAATCATTAAATATTCTAGCTGTATCATTGGCTATCTGATCTAATACCCTTATTACTCTGTTTGAACTAAAGTCTTGATTCTTTTCAGGTGAAAAGCTAGTAAATGTATTAATATCCTTTAACACTCTTACATCATTTCCATCTTGATAAAAAGCAAATTCTCCATTTTGGATAAATTGCTCAAATTCTCTTTTCTTAAATTTCGTTTTTACTTCATATTCTCCATCATAAACCTTGTTTGTAAGAGACTCATTGACTGCTGCACCTGCTGTTTGTCCAGCTACCCAATAAACTAACTCTTTATTATTCTTAACACTTATTACACCCTCAAAATCTGCTTTTGCATAGTCAAATAATACAGTCGTTATCTTAACACCTTCATCATCTCTCATTCTTTTTGTAAAACTATCAAATAATGATTTAGTTACTTCATCTTCTCCTGCATATAGTAAAGTAGTAAAATCTTCTGCTTCAATCTTATCTAGGAATGTACTGTAGGATTCTCCTGTAGCTGCTCCATTCTCTCCACCAGTTAAAGGTACTCCTGCTGTAACTTCTAATGCTCCAGTTCCACTAAACTCTACAAAGTTGTTAGGCTTTAGTTCTCCAATATTGCCTACTGTTTGAATATCTACCTGTGTACTTCCTAGATAAGTAATTACATCAAAGCTTGATTCATCATCTATGTTGGCTTGTACTACAACTTTAATGTCGTTTCCTCTTGTTCCCGGGTATTTGGAGGTTATTGTTAATTCTCCTACCGTCGCTGTCGCTTTCTTTCCTCCTGTATTGATTCTGTATAATTTCACCATGCTAGCACCTTTAAACACTTCTCTCAAGGGCTTCATCTTTTCATCTGCAAAACTATACCCTAATATGTTTAAAGCTTCTTTCTGGAATTCTCCTGCATCTATGGTTATAACTTCATCTTCTGGTCCCCAATCCATTTCTAAAGGCATTGCAACTATTCCTCTTTCTCCCATAGTGCCTAATGCTCTAGCAATGGATACAAAGTTTATATATGCACCTGGTAGGACCTTATTCATAGTAGTAAATGTTCCGCCACCTAAAGCCATATTATTTCACCTTCCTTTTTAGATACTCATTAACTTTTGTCTCAACTTCTTTAAGGGTATAAGTCTTGCCATCCTCCAAAATAGCATTAATTAAGTCCTTGCTGTAACTTAATTTCTTACTTGCAAGGACTTGTTGTTTAGTAAATCTATTTTCAGTTTTCTTTGTTACTTTTTCTTTCATTATTATAGCACTCCTTTCCAATGTGATATAATTTTAATTAAATGGGTGCCTCTTATAGGAGGTTTATTATGTTTAAGATTGAAGGCTTTGATGAATTAAGTAAAGAATTAAAAAAGTTATCTAAAAATGCAAAAAGACTCCATGGTGAACATAAAATCTCTTTTGAAGAATTATTTACTAAATCCTTTATGGAAAAATACACAAAATTTTCTTCTTTTGATGAATTGCTAAAAGCTGGCAACTTTATAGTAAATTCTGAAGAAGACTTTTTAGCAATACCCGACGACATCTTTGATTCACATATTAAATCCGTTACAACATTCTCATCATGGCAAGACATGTTAGATAAAGCGACTGAATTATGGATTGAGAAAGAACTATTTAAATAAAGATTAGCCTAGAGGCACCCATTTTAATTATTTTCAATGTGAAATTTAAAATCATGAATATTATTTAATTCTATTTTTAATTCTTCAAGTAAAGATTGTGCTTTATCAATATGCTCTTCAAACTCTTTAATATTCTTTACCTTAATATTTGTTGTTAATTCCACATTTTTTTCTTCCTTACTTATCATCCTTTAAACCTCCTTCAATCTCTAAATTCTCCATCTTTGGTATCGGATCTATTTCCTTCCTTACAAATATTGGGTACCTTACAAAGAAATGCAATACACCATCTGCTATTCTGTGATTCATGTCATAGCCCCTAAGTGCCCTTCCTGCCACTTCTATATACTCCATCTGTTCATATAAAACTTCTGCCATAGCTCTCATATCTGCATTTTTAGTAGGACTATTTGGGTTAGGGAAATAATGTATATCGTATAGATGGTCCCTTTTATATCTATTACCTAATTCTCGTTCATGGCTTGTATTGACTTCTTTAACAAAAAAACAAGGCTCTTGAAAACCTTGCTCTATAGTTTCGCTATATATCTTTGTGTCTTTATCTCTAAAGCTATTGATTTTTCTTGATATAGCTTTTCTGACTTCATCTTTCATTTGAAATACTCCTCTAGAAAATCTTTTAATTTCTTTTCTAATAGACTTGGTAATTCTTTTTGCATTTCATCAACTGATACAGTCATCATAAACTCACCTTCAACAAATGGTTTTTTAAGCCTTTTCCCTATTGCTGGAACATACTGTCCTACATTTTGCCTATGGCCATATTCAACATAACTAGCATATTTTACAGGGTTTTCAATAATGATTTGATACACTCTGCCTTTTCTGACTACTTTTGTATGGTTATAGATATATTCGTATGAATCCATATCTTTACCGGCAGTCCAACCTCGTCTTAATGTTCCTCCTACCTTGCCAGAATCAGGAGGATATTGCCCTACTGGTGTTCTTGCTATGATTTTTGCCAGTGTTCTAGCTGCAATTTCTTTAATGGTATCTTCATGGAATTTTTGGACTTCTTCCTCTG
>NZ_FNNG01000023.1 GCF_900106765.1 Tepidimicrobium xylanilyticum | reverse complement strand
GTTTTACCATGGTCTACGTGACCTATTGTACCTATATTTACGTGAGGTTTCGTTCTTTCAAATTTTTCCTTTGCCATCTGAATTCCTCCTTAATATTAGTATTATTTATTTCCTAAAATCTTTTCTGCAATATTGCTTGGTACCTGCTCATAATGATCAAACTGCATAGTATAAACTGCCCTACCTTGAGTATGAGAACGAAGGTCTGTTGCATATCCAAACATTTCACCCAAGGGAACATATCCTCTAACTACCTGGACTCCTCCTCTAGGTTCCATTCCTTCGATCTTACCTCTTCGAGAATTAATGTCGCCAATTACATCTCCCAAGTACTCTTCTGGTACAATTACCTCTACTTTCATTATTGGTTCTAATAAAACAGGTTTAGCTTTTTCCATAGCTTCCTTGAAAGCCATAGAACCAGCAATCTTAAAGGCCATTTCTGACGAGTCCACTTCGTGATATGACCCATCAAATAAGGTTACCTTTACATCTATTACAGGATATCCACCAAGAACTCCTGATTGCATAGCTTCTCGGATTCCATTATCAACAGAAGGTATATACTCTTTTGGTATAACTCCTCCAACTATATTATTAACAAACTCATATCCTTCTCCAGGTTCTTGTGGCTCAATCCTAATCTTGACATGACCGTATTGCCCCCTACCTCCAGATTGTCTTACATACCTTGTATCTGCTTCTGCTGGAACTGAAATGGATTCCTTATAAGCAACTTGTGGATTACCTACATTTGCTTCTACCTTAAACTCTCTTAGAAGTCTATCCACGATTATTTCTAAGTGTAGTTCCCCCATTCCTGCTATTATGATTTGTCCTGTTTCTTCATTGGTAAAAGTCTTAAATGTAGGATCTTCTTCCGCCAGCTTTGCTAAAGCCACACTCATCTTCTCCTGGCTTGCTTTAGTCTTTGGTTCAATAGCCACTTCAATAACAGGCTCTGGAAACTCCATAGATTCTAGGATGATTGGATTATCTATATCGCATAGAGTATCTCCAGTAGTAGTATCCTTGAATCCTACCGCTGCAGCAATATCTCCTGCATAGACTTCTTTTACTTCCTCTCTCTTATTAGCATGCATTAATAGGATTCTTCCTATTCTCTCTTTTTTTCTCTTTATAGGATTATATACGTAAGAACCTGCTTCAAGCTTCCCAGAATATACCCTAAAGTATGCAAGCTTACCTACATAAGGGTCTGTTACTATTTTAAATGCTAACGCTGAAAAAGGCTCGTCATCAGAAGAATGTCTTTCCAAAGTTTCATCTGAATCTACAGATAACCCCTTTATTGAGGGTATATCTAAAGGCGAAGGTAAATAATCTACTATTGCATCTAATAAAGGTTGAACTCCTTTGTTTTTATAAGATGAACCACATAAAACTGGAGTTATTTCCACTTTAACAGTAGCTGTCCTAATCGCTTTATTAATCTCTTCAGGAGTTATCTCTTCTCCTTCAAGGTATTTCATCATCAATTCTTCATCGTATTCTGCTATTTTTTCCAATAGGTTTTCCCTATATTCTTCTGCTAAATCTTTTAGATCATCGGGTATGTCTACTATCTCTATATTCTGTCCAAGGTCATCCTTATAAACTCTGGCATTCATATGAACCAAATCTACAACTCCCACAAAACCATCTTCTTTTCCAATTGGCAACTGTATGGGGACTGGATTGGCCTTTAGTCTATCTTTTATCATATCGATAACTCTAAAGAAGTCAGCTCCTACGATATCCATCTTGTTGATGAAAGCCATACGAGGAACATGGTATTTGTCCGCCTGCCTCCAAACTGTTTCTGATTGGGGTTCTACTCCTCCTTTTGCACAGAATACTGCTATTGCTCCATCTAGTACTCTAAGAGATCTCTCAACTTCTACCGTAAAATCCACGTGCCCTGGTGTATCAATTATATTAATTCTATGATCTTTCCAGAAGCAAGTAGTAGCAGCAGAAGTTATCGTTATACCTCTCTCTTGTTCCTGTTCCATCCAATCCATTTGGGCAGCACCTTCATGGGTTTCCCCTACTTTGTGGATTTTACCAGTATAAAACAATATCCTCTCAGTAGTAGTTGTTTTTCCTGCATCTATATGAGCCATTATTCCTATATTTCGTGTTCTCTCTAGTGGAATTTTTCTGGACACTGTATTTCCTCCTTCCTGTTTCTATGTCCCCCCTTACACTAGCTCTATAGCATAACCATCCCTAATCTACCATCTATAGTGAGCGAATGCCTTATTTGCCTCTGCCATCTTATGAGTATCTTCTCGTTTCTTGACACTTGCACCTGTATTATTGGCTGCATCCATTATTTCTTTAGCTAATCTTTCAATCATGGTCTTTTCTCCTCTTTGCCTTGAGTATTGAACAAGCCAACGCAAACCTAAGGTTTCCCTTCTTTCTGATCTTACTTCTACTGGAACTTGGTATGTGGCACCACCAATACGTCTAGCTTTTACCTCTAATACAGGCATTACATTATTTAAAGCTTTATAAAATACTTCTAGTGGATCTTCACCAGTCTTTTCTGCTACATAATCAAAAGCTCCATATACAATTCTTTGAGCAACTCCTTTTTTTCCATCAAGCATAACGTTGTTAATAAGCTTTGTAACTACTGTATCGTTGTATATAGGATCTGGTGAAACTTCTCTTTTTGCTACATAACCTTTTCTAGGCACTTCACTTCCCTCCTTAACCATCAAAAGTATATTCATTGGTACTCGACAGAATCGTTCTGCCGTTGTGCGCTAATGCATCTATATTAAATGGAATAATTCCACTGCATTACCAGCACAGTTATTATTTCTTAGGTCTCTTAGCTCCATACTTAGACCTACCCTGTTTTCTTCCTTCAACTCCTGCAGCATCTAAAGTACCTCTAATTATGTGATATCTAACACCAGGAAGGTCCTTTACTCTTCCTCCCCTTATTAGAACTACACTGTGTTCTTGTAAGTTGTGACCAATTCCGGGGATGTATGCAGCTACTTCAACTCCATTTGTAAGTCTAACTCTCGCAACCTTTCTTAAAGCTGAATTAGGCTTCTTAGGTGTAACAGTTCTTACAGCTGTGCAAACCCCTCTCTTTTGTGGGGAATGAACTGTATTGGCCTCTTTCTTTAAAGAGTTAAAATTAACACCCAAGGCTGGTGACTTAGACTTATATTCAACCTTTTGTCTTCCCTTTCTGATTAATTGGTTGATCGTTGGCATCATTGCACCTCCTTCTAATATAAAGAGTTATTTTAATAATGCAGCACTTGCTGCATTAACTTCAATCTTACAGCTTTTGCCTAGCTCTTCCATAGTTTCTACATAGATTATTGGGACCTTTTTCTCTTCACATGCTGTAATAATCTCGTTTTGTATCTTGCTATCTGCATCCTTAGCCAGGTATACCGTTTTAGCTTTTCCATTTAACAAGGCTCTTTTGACTTGTTTAGTCCCGACTACCTTTTTATCGGTATTAAGCTCTGGTATCATAAGCTTCTTCCCCCTTCCTAACATTTTAAAGATTATGTGGACATGAGGTCCACATAATCTTTATGTTTTGAAAAGAGTCCACTTTAGATTTGCACACCTATATATTTTACCATCAGTCATTTTTAGTGTCAACAACATTTTCAGTTGGAATCTCTTCATCATAGATCAAATCAATGTTCTTATATCGCCTCATTCCTGTACCTGCTGGTATTAGTTTTCCTATTATAACATTTTCTTTTAGACCTATTAAGTGGTCTACTTTCCCCTTAATAGCTGCTTCCGTTAATACTCTTGTGGTTTCTTGGAAGCTAGCAGCAGATAGGAATGAATCGGTAGCCAAGGATGCTTTAGTTATACCAAGTAAAGTCCTTCTACCAACTGCTGGTGTACCGCCATTGTCTATAGTGTTTTTATTTGCATCCTCAAATTCATGAAGACTTACCAAACTTCCGGGTAAGAAATCAGTATCGCCTGGTTCCTCCACTTTAACCTTTCCTAACATCTGTCTTACTATTATTTCTATATGTTTATCCGATATGTCTACACCTTGCAACCTATAAACTCTTTGTACTTCTTTTACTAGATAATTTTGAACTCCTTGAACCCCCTTAATTTTCAATATATCGTGAGGATTCACAGAGCCTTCTGTAATTTCATCTCCCGCTTCAACAAAGTCTCCCGGCCTTACCTTTAGTCTGGAACCGTAGTTTATGCTGTAAGTTTTAGTTTCCCCGTCCTTGGATTCTACTATCACTTCTTTTTTCTTTTTGGTTTCATTTATCCTCACTGTTCCAGATATTTCGGATATGATAGCAAGACCTTTAGGTTTTCTTGCTTCAAACAATTCTTCGACCCTTGGTAAACCTTGAGTAATGTCAGCTCCTGCTACCCCACCTGTATGGAATGTACGCATGGTTAGCTGAGTTCCTGGTTCTCCAATAGATTGAGCCGCTATAGTTCCAACGGCTTCCCCCACATTTACCGGATCTCCAGTAGCTAAGTTTATTCCATAACAGTGAACACATACACCATGACGAGTTTTACAGCCTAACACAGATCTTACTTTCACTTCTTCTATTCCTGCTTCTTCAATAAGTTGAGCAATATCTTCAGTTATCATTTCTTCTTTTCTAACAATTACTTCTTTAGTTTCAGGATGGATTACATCTTCTGCTGAATACCTACCTGAAATTCTGTCCTTTAAGTCCTCTATTATCTCGTTTCCATCTTTAAAAGCTCTAGCAACTAAATATTGATCTGTACCACATTCCTCTTCTCTTACTATAACATCTTGGCTTACATCAACCAATCTCCTTGTCAAATAACCGGAGTCAGCAGTCCTCAAGGCAGTATCTGCTAATCCCTTTCTTGAACCATGAGTAGAAATGAAGAATTCCAATACATTTAGCCCTTCTCTAAAGTTGGACTTTATGGGAATTTCTATGGTCTTACCTGTAGCACTAGCCATTAAGCCCCTCATACCTGCTAACTGTCTAATCTGATTCTTACTACCTCTAGCTCCCGAATGAGCCATTATATAAATATTGTTCATATGGTCTAGTTCATCCATCAAGGCATCTGTTATCTCTTCTGTCGTTCTATTCCATATCTCAATTACCTTTTCATATCTTTCTTCATCGGAGATTAACCCTCTTCTGTAGGATTTTTCAAATTTATCTACTTCCTCTTCCGCTTTTGCAAGTAATTCAATCTTCCTTTTAGGAACTATTACATCTGACATGCTTATGGTTATAGCCCCTACAGTTGAATAGCGGAATCCCAATTCTTTTATTTTATCTAAAACTTCAGCAGTTACAATATTCCCATGTTTCTTATAACACTTTTCCACTATTTCTCCCAATATCTTTTTATCTACTAATTTATCTACTTCCAAGGAATAAGAGTCTTTCGTTCTGTCTACAAATCCTAGGTCTTGAGGTATACTATCGTTAAATATAAATCTCCCTACAGTGCTTTCGATTAATACTCCTCTATCATTTTCATCCAGCTTCTTTCTTACCTTTACTCGGGCATGAATTCCCACATCTCCGTTGTAATAAGCTTGCAGCATTTCTTCATAATCCCTGAATATTTTCCCTTCCCCTTTTTCACCAGGATTCTCAACGGTTAAATAATAGCAACCCAGTACCATGTCTTGTGTTGGTGTAGTTATAGGCTTTCCGTCCTTAGGGGCTAAAATATTATTAACCGATAACATCAAAAGCCTAGCTTCCGCTTGTGCTTCAGTAGATAAAGGTACGTGAACCGCCATTTGGTCTCCATCGAAGTCTGCATTATATGCAGTACAAACAAGAGGATGAAGCTTAATAGCCTTTCCTTCAACCAACACCGGTTCAAAAGCTTGAATACCTAATCGGTGAAGGGTAGGCGCCCTGTTTAACAATACAGGGTGGTCCTTAATTACCTCATCAAGTACATCCCATACCACTGGTTTCATTCTTTCAACCATTCGCTTAGCAGATTTAATATTGTGGGCATGTTCATCTGCTACTAGCTTTTTCATCACAAAAGGCTTAAACAATTCCAATGCCATCTTCTTTGGCAAACCGCACTGATAGAATTTAAGTTCTGGTCCTACCACTATTACAGAACGGCCAGAGTAATCAACCCTTTTCCCAAGTAAATTCTGTCTAAACCTTCCTTGTTTCCCTTTTAACATATCCGAAAGGGATTTTAAAGGTCTATTACCAGGACCTGTAACAGGCCTTCCTCTACGACCATTATCTATTAAAGCATCCACTGCTTCCTGTAGCATCCTCTTTTCGTTTCTTACGATAATATCGGGTGCTCCCAAATCTAATAATCTCTTTAAACGATTATTTCTATTGATAACCCTTCTATAAAGGTCATTTAAGTCAGAGGTAGCGAATCTGCCTCCATCTAGTTGAACCATAGGCCTTAAATCTGGTGGTATAACAGGAATCACGTCTAATATCATCCATTCAGGTCTATTGCCAGATGACCTGAACGCTTCCACAACCTCTAGTCTTCTGATTATTCTTGTCTTCTTTTGTCCTGTGGCAGATTTCAATTGAAGCCTTAATTCCTTTGCTTCTTTATCTAAATCTATTTTAGAAAGCAACTCCTTTATTGCTTCTGCACCCATCATGGCTCTAAAGTTATTTCCGTACTTATCCAAAGCTTCTCTATATTCTGCCTCTGTTAGCAATTGTTTCTCATATAAAGGAGTATTTCCCCCATCTATAACTATATATGATGCAAAATACAACACCTTTTCCAAAGCCCTGGGAGACATATCTAACATAAGTCCCATTCTACTTGGAATACCTTTAAAATACCAGATATGAGATACAGGGGCAGCCAATTCTATATGCCCCATCCTTTCTCTTCGCACCTTTGATTTAGTCACTTCTACTCCACATCTATCGCATACTACCCCTTTGTACCTTACCCGCTTATATTTACCGCAGTGGCACTCCCAATCCTTAGTGGGACCAAATATCTTCTCACAAAAAAGCCCTTCCTTTTCAGGTTTTAAAGTCCTATAATTAATAGTTTCTGGCTTCTTTACTTCTCCCCTTGACCATTGCCTAATCTTATCGGGGGATGCAAGACCAATTTTTAATGAATCAAAAGTATTTAATTCAAACAAGGAGCTTTCTCTCCTTTCTATAGAATAATATGAAATATTTTTAATAATCGTCATCTTCTTCATCTATTTCATAATCATCATCTTCATCATATATGAATCTAAGATTTGCATTATCTTCATCTTCGTCATCTATATCATCATCTTCTTCATCTTTCAAAAATCTATCATCTATTAAATCATCGCCCATTAATTCTAAATCTGTTATTTCATCATCAACAGATTCTTTTATCTCAATTTCATCTTCTTCTTCCGATAGCACCTTCACATCCAATGCTAGACTCTGTAGTTCCTTTATTAAAACCTTGAAAGATTCTGGAACTCCAGGTTCTGGGATGTTTTCCCCTTTAACGATGGCCTCATAGGTTTTCACTCTTCCAACTACATCGTCTGATTTAACCGTCAATATTTCCTGTAAAGTATGAGCAGCTCCATAGGCCTCTAAAGCCCAAACTTCCATCTCTCCAAACCTTTGGCCTCCAAATTGTGCCTTTCCTCCCAGAGGCTGTTGAGTTACTAGAGAATAAGGTCCAGTAGATCTGGCGTGAATCTTATCATCTACCAAATGGTGTAACTTCAACATATACATATAGCCAACTGTTACGGGATTATCTAAATACTCTCCAGTTCTTCCATCTCTCAATTGGATTTTACCACTCTCTGGATAACCAGCCATCTTTAATGCATCGATTATATCTTGGTCACTAGCTCCGTCAAATACAGGAGTGGCTACATGCCAACCCAATTTTTTAGCAGCCAATCCTAAATGCACTTCCAAAACCTGCCCTAAATTCATTCTAGAAGGTACCCCTAAAGGATTAAGAACTATTTCTATTGGCGTTCCATCGGGTAAGAAAGGCATATCCTCTTCTGGTAGTATTCTAGATACCACACCTTTATTCCCATGGCGACCGCACATTTTATCTCCGACGGAAATTTTTCTCTTAGTTGCCACATAAACCCTTACCATTTGGTTTACTCCAGGAGATAGTTCATCTCCATTTTCCCTAGAGAAAATCTTCACATCTACTACTATTCCTGATTCTCCGTGGGGAACTCTAAGGGATGTATCACGAACTTCTCTTGCCTTTTCACCAAATATAGCTCTTAACAACCTTTCTTCAGCCGTCAGTTCAGTTTCTCCCTTTGGTGTAACCTTCCCCACTAGAATATCTCCAGATTTAACTTCAGCTCCTATTCTAACAATACCTTGCTCGTCTAGATCCTTAAGCATATCCTCTCCTACATTAGGGATATCTCTAGTAATTTCTTCTGGTCCCAACTTAGTATCCCTAGCCTCTGATTCGTATTCTTCTATGTGAATGGAAGTCAAAGTATCATCGATAACCAATTTTTCACTTATGAGTATAGCATCCTCATAGTTATATCCTTCCCAAGTCATAAAGGCTACTAATAGATTTTTACCTAAAGCAATCTCCCCTAGTTCAGTACTTGGTCCATCTGCAATAACCTGGCCTTTTTCTACCCTTTCATCCTTTCTAATTATTGGTCTTTGATTTATAGTAGTACCTTGGTTAGAGCGCTTAAATTTCAACAATTTATATTTATCAATCTGGCCATCTTCATCTCTCCTGATTAAGATCTCATTGGAACTTACCTTGACAACCGTTCCTGAATTCTTAGCTATTACCACAACTCCCGAATCTCGTGCTGCCTTATATTCTATACCAGTTCCAATTATAGGTGCTTCAGTTTTTAGTAATGGTACTGCTTGTCGCTGCATGTTAGCACCCATTAAAGCTCTGTTAGCATCATCATTTTCTAAAAATGGAATCATAGCTGTCCCTACAGACACTATCTGTTTTGGTGAAACATCCATATAATCCACTTCACTACTCGGATATATATCTATAACTCCATCTTTCCCTCTAGCAACTACTCTCTTATTTATAAATCTGTTCTCTTCATCTAAAGGCTCATTGGATTGAGCTATAATGAATTCATCTTCCACATCTGCTGTCAGATATTCAATTTCATCTAATACTACTCCTCTTTCCTTATCTACCTTTCTATATGGTGCTTCTAAAAAACCATATTCATTTATCCTTGCATAGGTAGTTAGAGAAGTTATAAGCCCAATATTAGGGCCTTCTGGTGTTTCTATAGGACACATCCTGCCATAGTGGGAATGGTGTACGTCTCTTACTTCTACTCCTGCCCTATCTCTACTCAACCCACCTGGTCCTAATGCAGACATCCTTCGCTTGTGGGTTAATTCAGCTAATGGATTGGTTTGGTCCATAAATTGGGACAATTGGCTGCTGCCGAAAAACTCCTTAATGGCTGCTACTACCGGTCTTATATTTATTAACGCTTGAGGGGTTGCCACATCTATATCCTGGATGGTCATCCTTTCCCTTACTACCCTTTCCATCCTAGAAAGTCCTATCCTAAATTGATTTTGAAGAAGCTCACCAACAGACCTTAGTCTTCTATTTCCTAAATGGTCTATATCATCAGTCGAACCTATCCCATAAAATAGATTGAATTCATAGTTAATGCTAGCTATTATATCATCCTTAATAATATGTTTAGGGGAAATTTCACGAACCCTCTCTGCAATTGCTTCTTTTAGCTCTTCTGGATCTTCATAAGTATCTATAAGTTCTTTCATGATAGGATAATAGACCTTTTCCTTCAATCCTAACTCCTCTAAAGAAAATGGAAGATTAAAAGCTTTCCCAGAAACAAAATTATTACCAACTACACGGATAATTCTTCCATCATCCAATTCTATATCTACTCGATTTATTCCACTATTTTCAATTTCTATAGCCTTTTCCCTTGTAATTTTTTCTCCTTTAGCTACAAATAATTCTCCAGTTTCTAAATCCTTAATATCTTCCGCTGCTCTTCTACCTGTAATCCTATTGTATAGAGCTAGCTTCTTATTGAACTTATACCTTCCAACCTTGGCTAAGTCATATCTTTTAGGGTCAAAAAACAAATTTTCCAATAAGGATCTGGCATTTTCAACGGTTGGAGGTTCTCCAGGTCTTAACCTTTTATATATTTCAATGAGGGCTTCTTCCTCCGTACTAGTATTATCCTTCTCTAAAGTTTTTAAAACCTGCTCCGTTTCTCCTAACAGGTCTATTATTTCAGCATTGGTATTAAATCCTAATGCTCTTAAAAGAGTAGTAATAGCAAGTTTTCTAGTTCTATCTATTCTAACGTAAACGATATCGTTTGAATCCGACTCGTATTCAAGCCAAGCTCCCCTATTAGGAATTACAGATGCAGAATAAAGCCTTTTTCCTACCTTGTCAATCTCTTCTGAATAATATACTCCAGGAGATCTTACCAACTGGCTTACTACCACTCTTTCTGCTCCATTGATAATAAAAGTTCCCTTTTCTGTCATTAATGGAAAATCTCCCATGAATACTTCTTGTTCCTTTACCTCTCCTGTTTCTTTGTTTATCAGGCGTACCTTTACCTTTAATGGAGCTGAATAATTTGCATCCCTTTCTCTAGCCTCATCTTCACTATATTTTGGTTCATCGCTGATGTGATAATCAACGAATTCTAATATGAGGTTTCCCGTATAGTCCTGAATAGGGGATATATCTTCAAAAACTTCCCTCAACCCCTCTTTTAGAAACCATTCATAGGAAGATTTCTGTACTTCGATTAAATCTGGTAATTCTAGTACTTCATTAATGCGGGAATAACTCATCCTGACCCGTTTCCCGTATGTAACAGGATGTACCATCAATAATTCACCCCTTATTAAACTAAAATAGCCAAAAGTAATTGGATACTTTTGGTAATACTGTTTTAAATAAATCTATTATAATATTGACAATTATAGGATTATTTATACAAAAAACAATTTTATCGAACATTATAGCATCTACACATATTACCACAATATACACATCGTGTCAAGGATTTTTTTACTGCTTCTTACAAATAATAAAAAAGGCCTTCGAAACATATGAGGCCTTTTTTATTATTTGCCAATTAATTTATTATGTTATTTTAATTCTATTACTGCTCCTGCTTCTTCTAATTTAGCCTTAATATCTTCAGCTTCTTCTTTTGATACTCCTTCTTTAACTGGCTTTGGTGCATTGTCTACTAATTCTTTTGCTTCTTTCAATCCTAAACCAGTTAACTCTCTAACAACCTTAATAACTTTAATCTTTTGTTGCCCTGCATCTGCTAAAATTACGTCAAAATCGCTCTTTTCTTCTGCAGCTTCAGTAGCTCCTCCTGCAACAGGAGCTGCTGCTGCTACTGCAACTGGAGCAGCTGCGCTAACTCCAAATTCTTCTTCTAATGCCTTAACTAATTCTGATAATTCTAAAACAGTTAAACTCTTAACTTCTTCAATTAAATTTAACACTTTTTCACTTGCCATTTATATCCCTCCAAATTATTTTCTTTTTTAAAATTATGCTTCTGCACCTTCTTGTTTTTCTTTCACTGCATTTAATGCGTATACAAGACTTCTAATTGTTCCTTGAAGTACATTAGCAAAGCCTGCAATTGGCCCATTCAAGCCAGCAAGGGCTTGCGCAATAAGTACTTCTTTTGATGGTAGATTTGCTAAATTCTTAATTTCATCTACGCCTATTATCTTACCATCTACTATACCAGCCTTGATTTCAAGTTTATCATTTTGCTTAGCAAATTCATGAGTAATCTTAGCTGCTTGCACTGGATCATCAAAACCAAAGGCGATTGCATTTGGTCCAGTTAGAAATTGATTGAATTCTTCATAACCTGCATTTTTAAAGGCAAATCTCATTAAGGTGTTTTTATATACTTTATACTCAACACCAGCTTCTTTATATTTACGCCTTAGTTGTGTAACTTCTTCTACATTTAATCCTCTATAGTCTACCAAAACAACACCTTGAGCTTTTTTTACCTTATCAGTAATCTCTTCAACTACTTGCTTTTTTTCCTCTATTGCCCTTTCTCTCAACAGCTTCACCTCCTAAAGGCCAACAAATAAAGGTCTCTCCGTAGACATGGAGAGACCTTTAATCTCTATTTATAAGGATTAGTTCTCAATCTCACCTCGGTAGGAAAGTTTAAACCCATTGGGTTCCTACTGTCTACGGCAACCTATTCTTTTAACGTTATAGATTATATCAATAAATATTAGGGCTGTCAATGATAATATTCATTAAAAATTAATTGTTCTTTTGAGCCAATCTATCAGCTAATTGTTGTGGATTAACCTTTATTCCCGGTCCCATCGTGCTGGATAACACGACACTTCTTAAATACCTTCCCTTAGCTGCAGCTGGTTTTGCTTTGATTATCTCTTCCATGATGGTGGCAAAGTTTTCCATTAGTTTTTCTGCGCCAAAAGATACCTTTCCAATTGGTACGTGAACTATACTCGATTTATCAACTCTATATTCAACCTTACCAGCTTTAATCTCTTTCACAGCTTTTTCTATTTCAAATGTAACAGTCCCTGATTTTGGGTTTGGCATTAAGCCCTTAGGACCTAATATCCTTCCTATACGGCCTACAACTCCCATCATGTCAGGTGTAGCAACTACTACATCAAAGTCTAGCCATCCTTCGTTTTGAATTTTTTGGACCAGCTCTTCTCCTCCTACATAATCAGCACCTGCGTCTTCGGCTTCCTTTACCTTGTCTCCTTTTGCAAACACAAGAACTCTCCTAGTCCTTCCAGTACCATGTGGAAGTACTACTGCACCTCTTACCTGTTGATCTGCATGTCTTGGATCTACACCTAATCTTACAGATAATTCAACCGTTTCATCAAAGTTAGCCTTTGCTGTCTTTAGAACTAAATCTATTGCTTCTTGTGCATCGTATAGATGGGTCCTGTCTACTAACTTAAAGCTTTCCTGATATTTTTTTCCTCTTTTCTTCATACTCTTACCTCCTTGTGGTTTTAACGGAATTTCCTCCCACTAATCGATTATTCTTCAACAACTACTCCCATACTCCTAGCAGTTCCTGCTATCATGCTCATAGCAGCTTCTATACTTCCTGCATTTAAGTCGGGCATTTTTATTTCAGCAATTTCTCTAACTTTTTCCTTAGATATCTTTGCTACTTTATTCTTATTTGGTTCACCAGAACCTGATTCAATTCCTACAGCTTTTTTAATTAGTACTGACACAGGTGGTGTTTTGGTAATAAAAGTGAAAGATCTATCTTGATAAACTGTAAGAACAACGGGTATTATCATACCAGCTTGGTCTGCAGTCCTTGCATTGAATTCCTTAGTAAATTGCATAATATTTACTCCATGAGGTCCCAATGCAGTTCCTACAGGTGGAGCTGGTGTAGCTTTTCCAGCTGGTATTTGTAGTTTTACCACAGCTATAACCTTTTTTGCCATATTCATTCCACCTCCTCAAATCCTTTGTGGTAAGGCGGGATAATCCCTCCCACTTCTATGAATCTTTTATAAATCTATATAAAAAGCTTATTAGCTTTTATAAACAATATTATATTTTTTCTACTTGGTCGAAATCCAGTTCTACAAGAGTTTCCCTGCCAAACATGGATACAAATACTTTAACTTTTTTCTTTTCAAGATTAATGCTTTCAACGGTGCCCATGAAGTTTTCAAAGGGCCCAGTAGTAACTTTTATAATATCTTTTTCTTTTAAATCAATAGATGGCAAGGAGGTATCCTGTACACCTAAAGCTTTAACCTCTTCATCAGATAGTGGAACTGGTTTAGAACCCGGCCCCACAAAGCCTGTTACTCCTCTGGTATTCCTTACCAAGTACCACGATACATCGTTCATTATCATTTTTACTAGCACATATCCTGGAAAGAGTTTTCTTTCTTTGAGTTTTTTCTTCCCGCCTTTAGTATCGATATACTCCTCAGTGGGTACTGCTACTTCAAATATATCGTCAATATTCCCTCTGTTTTCTACCAATTTTTCAATATTAGCTTTTACCTTTTTTTCGTAACCAGAATAAGTATGAACTACATACCACTTGGCTTTTTTAGCCCTCTCCACTCTACTTTCAACCTTATCCGTCATATGTTCAAGGACCTTTTGGCCCTCCCCTCCTTCACATTACTTAATAATTAATGATAATAGACGATGTATACCTAGATCTAATAACCATACTACTAAACCAACCATAAAGCTAATTAGGATAACTACTCCTGTATAATTGATTAATTCCTTTTTACTAGGCCAAATAACCTTTTTAGTCTCCGCTCTAACGCCTCTAAAATATGTCCTAATCTTACCTTTGCTAGCGCTGGTCTGACTTGACATAAGCTCACATCCTTACTCTTATATTTAAATGCTATCTTGTTTCCCTGTGAACAGTATGTGTTTTGCAAAACTTACAATACTTTTTAAGTTCCAATCTTTCAGTAGTTTTCTTCTTGTTTTTAGTCGATACATAGTTTCTTTGTTTGCATTCAGTGCAAGCTAAAGTTATTCTTTCTCTCATATGCTACACCTCCTACGTGAAAAAGTAAATATATTGATATTAGGGCATAGTTACCTATTATTACATTATTACTTAATATAAACTATCATAAATTAAAATCTATGTCAACAAAAATAAACGTAATAGTATTAACCCTTTATAATTTTAACCATTTATATCTAGAATTATCCTAGTATATACAATCTTAAAGAGACTAGGCCCGAAAGACCTAGTCTCTATTTTGGTCTAATTACCCAAGAATCTTAGTAACAACTCCAGCACCTACTGTTCTACCACCTTCACGAATAGCAAATCTTAATCCTTCTTCCATAGCTATCGGAGTT
>NZ_FNNG01000022.1 GCF_900106765.1 Tepidimicrobium xylanilyticum | reverse complement strand
CAATTTCTCCAAAACGAGTGCTTACAGTCTTTTTCGTAGTACCATTTCTACGATTATCTGTATTTTTGTTCTTTTTATCTCCTTTTACATATCCTAATTCTACCTCTAATTCTGCCTCTAACATCTCTTGTAGTGCATCTTTAAACATTTCTTTAAGATATGTGTGGAGATCATTTACTGTTTTTAAATCTCCATCTACTATCATATTTCTTAAAACTTCCTTTGGTAAAGTTGCCATAAAAAATTCTCCTTTCTAGTTTTGGTCTTATTTAGATTCTTGCCAGAAAAGAGAATTTTATTTCCTAAAAGCACAAATTATTTTACACTACCCCCTACAGGTCTATTGTAGTTGTATCTTTTACGAAATATTTATAGCAAATATTAAATATTACGTAGTTGGAGTAACAATCAACTCTTGTTTATTTTATAAGTAGTATTGATTAAAAAGTTAGTTTAAAAACAGATTTACTTATTTATTTATTAAAATCGCATTTTTGACATTGGAATAGTTTATTTCCGTTATCTTCTTTATAAAAGGCTCCAGACCATTGACATATAGTTTGTAAAATTGGTACAACGGATTTTCCCTTGTCGGTTAAGCTGTATTCGACACGTGGTGGTATTTCATTGTATTGCTCTCTTTTTACAATACCATCATTTATTAATTCTTTTAATGTAGATGCCAAAACAGAATCTGTAATATTAATCATTTCCTTGCGAATAGCACTATATCGTAAAACTTTTTTCTCAGCCAAAACACAGATAACACGAGACTTCCACTTACCTCCAAAAATATCTAATCCATACTCTAAAGGGCAACGAATATCCTTTTCTAGCTTATTTTCATACATCATATTCAACTCCTTCCACTATCATTGTACATACTAAACTATATATTTTCAAGTTGCTATTAAAATTATTAGTGACTAATAAATTTCCTAATATATTAAAAAAAGTAAGTAGTCAATATATAATAAAGTTACATTAAATAACCAAGTATAATAAGAAATGGAGGTATTTAGTATGGAAGTTAAAACGTATTTACAAATTACAATGAAGATTGATAATGAAAAGCGCCCTGAGGCAGTAAAAGTCTATTCAAAATATCGACAACCATTCTTAGATGAGATTAAAGGAGCATTAACCAAAGAGCTTTTAGTTCGAGATGAGGACGTTCAAGTACTTCATGGATTTGATAGTATAGAAAATGCACAAGCTTATCTTAATAGTCAACTATTTAAAGAAGATGTATTTGTAGCTTTAAAACCCCTATGGAGTGCTGAACCAGATGTTAAAATCTACAGCGTAACGTTATAGAATAATGTTTCTGATATGAAGTTAGCTGATACTATTAAGTGTCGGCTAACTTTGTATTTTTAGATACTTTCAATCGTTTAATCAAAGCCTCGTATTCTTTTAACAGCGTTTTCGAAAGTAACATTTTTACTGCTAGGGGGTATTTTTAGAGAAATGAATTTAAAGAGTAAAAGAAATTATAAATCATTGGCCTTTATTCGAATGAAAGTTTTCCGAGTACTTTAAAGTAGGAATGTTTTTTACTATAATAGGTGTAGAAGAGCCTTTTAACAAAATGCCACGGCATGTTGTTGTATTAATAGAAATTATTATAGCCTTGCTATTTTATGATGGGAAACTCCCTTCGATTGTGCAATTTCCATAGGTGAAGGTATGCAAAGTATATTTTTTATTCGTTTTTGTTAGTTTAATGGTTGAATTAATTGGACTCATAAAATATTACTGTGGTATGGATTGGTTGGTAGAAACGCTAACATCAAAGATCAAAGGAAGGAAAGGTTGTGAGATTTTCATTGGATTAACTGCTAGGCCTTATCGGGGACAACATTAAACAATATGGTTGCAATAGTTATTACTGCTCCTATGGCAAAGATTTTTGTGATAATTAAAAAGACTAGTAAGTATATTGGATATTTGTATGTGTGCTATTTTAGGATTAATACCTCATGATAGTAGTAATCTTCTTACAAACACTTAAACAGCCACTGTTTATGGAATATAAGGAGAGAATTCTATTTTATGATAATCACTTCCTGCCATGTCCTATGCTAGAAAATCCAAAATATATTGAGGAGATGGCAAAAAGAACAGAAGTAAAATCCACAGATTTACAATCTCCAGAAGATGTAGAGGACCTAGTAGCTAAAACTAAACTCTGTGCAGAACAATGGAAGGATAAGGCTGATGAATTATGGCAAGAGGTATTAGAAGAAAAAGAAGAAATAGTTAAAGGATAATATAAAAATACTCATTGATAGGAATTCAAGGGTATTAAATCTATGTGGTGTTTATATCCCCATACCTATATAGTAGGCGATGCCTTCTATTTCAATCCCTCTGCAAATATCGTTTTTTAAAACTTAATGGGACTTGACACCAAAGGTTGTAAGTGATATTATATAGGCGAATTGCGGGGGGACTCGTAAGAGTTGAGAAGGTAGAACCTGACCCTTTGAACCTGTCAGTTAACACTGTCGTAGGGAAGCAACTTAGTTATAATAATAATGGATAGGTGCGTTCCTTATGAGAGGAGCGCTTTTTTTAAAACTGAATACGTTGCGGGGGGACTCGTAAGAGTTGAGAAGGTAGAACCTGACCCTTTGAACCTGTCAGTTAATACTGTCGTAGGGAAGCAACTTAGTTATAATAATAATGGATAGGTGCGTTCCTTATGAGAGGAACGCTTTTTTTAAAATTGAATACGTTGCGGGGACTTGTTAGAGTTGAGAGGGTAAAATCTGACTTTTAGAGGGAATGAAAGGAGGTGATACTGATATACCTGAAATTATATTCTATTAATACTAACGAAAGGAAGGAGAGGAAATGACTAAAGAGGAGATTCAAAAGCAGATTTTTCAGGCAGTCGAAACCGTAAAGCAGACGAATCCGATGGTTGGATCCATCACCAATACGGTAACGATTAATTTTGTAGCCAATGCTCAATTGGCCGTTGGAGGTTCCGCTGCCATGGTTTATCTACCTGAAGAGGGTGAATTTTTAGCAAAAGCTAGTGGAGCTATCTATATAAATGTTGGCACACTTTTACCCATTTATGAGCAGACTTTACCCCATGTAGCAAAAGTATTGCACGATACAGGTAAACCATGGGTACTGGATCCGGTTGCTGTCGGGATTGGTTCGATGCGGACGCATTTGTTAAGGCAGTTTAAAGATTACAAACCTCATGTAATAAGAGGAAATGCTTCGGAAATTATTGCACTAGCTGGTTTATGGAAGCTAGACGGTGGGGCGGCTATCTCCAAAGTACGTGGTGTTGATTCAACGGATTCTGTAATTGCAGCAAAGACTGCCGCTGTTTCATTGGCTAAATGGACAGGTGGAGCGGTTGCAGTATCTGGGAAAACCGATTTAATCACTGATGGAACTGTTATCGCCTTCTCTTATGGGGGATCTCATTTTATGCCTAAAATTACCGGAGCAGGCTGTTCATTGGGTGGAGTCATCGCGGTCTATTTAACGGCTGCTTCACCGTTTATTGCAGCACTTACTGGTACTGCGGTGTACAATTTGGCTGGAACACGCACTGAAAAGAAGGTGGATGGTCCAGGAAGCTTTCAGATTAAATTTCTTGATGAACTTTATAAAGCAAGTGCAGGGGAGATTGCTAATAATCCATTTGAAATTGAGGAGGTTTAATGTATGAATACTTTAATTGCAGTGGCGATTGCGCCTTTTGGAATTGGGGAAGAGCTTGCATCTGAAGTTGCAGAAGTGGTGAAAGTAATTCGGGAGTCAGGTTTGCCGAACCGAACGACTTCTATGTTTACGGAGATTGAAGGTCCCTGGGATGAGGTGATGCAGGTGGTGAAAGAAGCTACTTTTGTGTTGACCAAGAAGGGCATCCGTACAGAGGTTGTGTTGAAGGCCGATATTCGCCCAGGGTTTACTAACATGATGACGACTAAAGTCGATAAAATCAATGAACTTTTAGGAGGAGAAAATGAGCATTAGAAAAAAATTTGATCTTTCAGCATATTTTGTGGTGGGTCCCGAGAATACTAAAGGGCGGTCGGTGGCGATGATTATTAAAGATGTAGTTGAGGCTGGGTTTACTTGTATACAAATCCGTTCCAAAGTTGCTTCTGCTCGAGAACTGATTCAATTAACCCGCGAGGCTTCGGAAGTAATCGCTCAAGCTGGTAAATCGGATGAGGTGGTATTATTGGTGGACGACCGCCTTGATGTCATCTTAGCGGCGAAACAACAGGGGATAAAGGTTGATGGAATTCACGTTGGACAAGATGATATTCCGGTGGAAGTCTGCCGGGAATACTTGGGTGAAGACTCAATTATTGGCTTATCAGCAAGGACACATGACATATTTGAATATATTAAAACAGTAGATGTTTCTCAGATTGATTATTTTGGCGTAGGCCCCTTGCATGAAACAATGACAAAACCAGACTGTGGGGTTGATTTAGATGGAAAAGTGATTACCAGAAGTTTTGAAGAAATTTCAAAAATTGCCCAAATTAGCCCGGTCCCGGTCGTAGTTGGTGGCGGTGTTAAACTTATTGATATACCTCAGCTTGCACAAACAGGAGTCGATGGTTTCTTTGTCGTGTCTGCTGTGTCTGAGGCTGATGATCCAAAACAAGCAGCTGTCGATTTAGTAAAAACCTGGAAGCTTTATGCTACGGTTGGATGTAAAGATTTAATCGAAAAACAGGTGAAGTTATGATTAAGGGAGTAATTTTTGATTTAGATGGGGTTATATTGGATTCCATGCCCGTGTGGAATAAGGCTGGTGAAATGTTTTTACGCAATTTGGGTTTACAAGCGGAATCTGGGCTTGCTAAAATCATGTTTTGTATGAGCATGTCGCAAGGAGCGAAATTTTTAAAGGAAAGATACCATTTAGATATGGAAGAGGGTGAAATTATAAAAGGGATTAATCACACCATTGAAGATTATTATTCTTATAAAGTTCAATTAAAAGAAGGTGTGGAGCAGTTCTTAAAGGGTATGCAACAGTATGGCGTTAAAATGGTGGCAGCAACCTCCTGTGATAGGCAGGTTTTTGAAAAGGCAATACAAAGGCTTAATGTAGTAGGTTTTTTTGACAGAATATTTACATCTACGGAAATAGGTGCTGGTAAAGAAAAACCAGATATCTATTTTGCTGCAGTTGAACATATGGGAACGCTACCAAGAGATACATGGGTTTTTGAAGATGCATTGTATGCAATTCAGACGGCAAAAAAAGCTGGTTTTAGAACAGTCGGCGTATATGATGCTTCTAGTATAGATGATTTGGATGAGATTAAGAGGAACAGTGACATTTATTTGAAGAAGCTAGATAATATTAATGCGTTTATGGAAAAGGCATCATCTAAAATATTTTAAAGCGGTAAATTGGGATAACACCTTTTAGGCTATAAAATTAGTACTAAAGATAACCGCGTATATAGAAGAAAGGAGAATAAGGCTAATAAAATGAAAACAGTATTAACAATCGCGGGAAGTGATTCCATAGGAGGTGCTGGAATACAGGCCGATATTAAAACAATGACGGTAAATGGCGTATATGCTATGAGCGTGATTACTGCACTAACTGCACAGAATACAATGGGTGTAACAGGGATTATGGAAGTTACTCCGGAATTTTTAAGCGAACAGTTGGATAGTGTTTTTACCGATATCTTTCCGGATGCGGTGAAAATTGGCATGGTTTCATCGACTAAATTGATTGAAACCATATCCGAGAAGCTCAAATTTTATAATGCAAAAAATATTGTTTTAGATCCGGTTATGATTTCCACAAGTGGTTCAAAGCTCTTTCTGGATGATGCAATAGAAGCCTTAAAAAATACTTTATTTCGTCAGGCAACCTTATTGACACCAAATATTCCTGAAGCCTCTGTTTTATCGGGAGTAGCCATTACAAATGAAGCGGATATGATTAAAGCTGCAGAGATTATCAGCGATGAATATGGGTGTGCCGTTCTTTGCAAGGGTGGCCATAACGAAAGCAATGCTAATGATTTATTATATCAGAATCATAAGTACAGGTGGTTTATGGGAGAGAAAGTAAACAATAAAAATACTCATGGAACTGGATGTACTTTATCCAGTGCTATTGCTTGTGGACTTGCTAAGGGATTAGATTTGGAAATGTCAATCCAACTTGCAAAGGAATATGTGTCAGGTGCCTTGAAAGCAATGCTTGTTTTGGGAAAAGGGATCGGACCACTTAACCATATGTGGAATATCTATAAGGGAGAGAGATGGCAGTGAGAGAATATTTAACTCAGATGGAAGCCGCAAAAAAAGGGATTATTACAGAAGAATTAAAAGAAGTGGCTAAAAAAGAACTAATGACAGTTGAGGAACTGTTGCCATTAGTTGCATCTGGAAAGGTGGTAATATGTGCAAATAAAAATCATAAATGCATCAATCCGCAGGGAATTGGTTCAATGCTAAAAACAAAGATAAATGTAAACCTAGGAGTTTCAAGGGATTGTAAGGATTACAATATGGAAATGAAAAAGGTGATGGAAGCTGTTAATATGGGTGCCCATTCAATTATGGATTTGTCTTCACATGGAGATACTATTCCTTTTCGTAGAAAGCTAATATCAGAATGTCCGGTTATGATAGGAACTGTACCGGTATATGATTCTGTTATCCACTATCAGAGAGATTTAGATACCCTTACAGCTAAAGATTTTATTGATATAGTAAGGATTCATGCAGAGGATGGGGTGGATTTTATCACCTTGCACTGCGGTATTACAAGAAAAACTATTGAACAGATAAAAAAACATAAAAGAAAAATGAACATAGTTTCCAGAGGGGGATCTCTTGTATTTGCATGGATGTGCATGACAGGTGAAGAAAATCCTTTTTATGAATATTACGATGAAATTCTTGATATATGTCGTGAATATGATGTAACAATATCGTTGGGAGACGCTTGCAGACCGGGATGTCTTGCAGATGCTTCAGATATATGTCAGATTGAGGAACTTGTAAGACTAGGTGAACTTACCAAAAGGGCTTGGGAAAAGGATGTACAGGTAATGGTGGAGGGACCCGGCCATATGCCTATTGACCAAATAGAAGCCAATGTAAAAATCCAGCAAACCGTCTGCAACGGAGCACCGTTTTATGTATTAGGCCCGTTGGTAACGGATATTACACCAGGTTATGACCACATTACAGCCGCAATCGGAGGTGCTATTGCAGCTTCAGCAGGTGCAGCCTTTTTATGCTATGTGACACCTGCAGAACACTTGGCACTGCCTAATTTAGAAGATGTAAAGCAGGGAATTATTGCTATGAAAATTGCTGCTCATGCAGCAGATATTGCCAAAGGTGTAAGAGGAGCAAGGGAGATCGATGATAGGATGGCAGAAGCAAGAAGAATCTTTGACTGGGAGACACAGTGGAAGTACGCTATAAATCCTGAAACAGCCAAAAGAATACGTGCTGAAAGGAAGCCTGAGTATGAAGATACGTGTTCCATGTGCGGAAAGTTTTGTGCAGTTAGAAGTATGAACAAGGCACTTGCAGGAGAGCATATTGATATTTTATAATTTAGGGCCTAGATTACATAGAGATATTATTGAGAAAGTAGCGGTTTTTAACGATAAGTTGACTGTAGAGTGCTAAGATTATGAGATTAATATGGAAATATAATAAAATGACCGCTGATTATGTATTTAACATGATTGGCGGTCTAATTTTCTAGATTAGTATTTATCTTTATTGAGAGTAAAGTTACGTTTCCAATAATGTTGACTCTTTTCTATAACAACTTGACACTATCTAAATCAGTCACTTTAGTGACAGTTAATATTGTTAATGATATACCTATTATTACAATAGGGATAATTGTGTTTATCTCGAATTTGGTACTATTTATTATAGCCTTTATAGCAGTTGGCAAAGATTTTGAGAGATATACAATTTACTCAAGCTTTTTTCTTGCCATATTAATTTATATTCTAGAAGTTATTGTTCAAGTGGAAACCCCTCTAGTAGATGACTTAATGATTAATCTGATATTTGGAATTCTCATACAGGGAATTGGTATGGCCATAATTTTTTATCAGAATTCCTCAACCGGAGGTACTGATATTGTAGCCAAAATTATTAATAAGTACTTTAATCTAGAAATAGGTAAAGCACTACTATTGGCAGATTTTATGATAGTGTTTTTAGTAGGAATATCTTTTGATAAAACATTAGGTTTATATGCTCTATTAGGTATAATTTTTAACTTTTATGTTATCGATAATTTTATAAAAGGGTTAAAGAAAAAATCTAATATTTTCATAATAAGTGAAAGAAGTTTTGAAATTAATGATTTTATTTATAAATACATTAGAGTGAGGTTCAACAATTTTTTATGCTGATGGTGGATTTTTAAAAGATAAAAAGTTTGTTTTAAATACGATAGTAGATAAAAGAGAATATATGAAAATAAAAACCTATGTAAGTCAAATTGCCCCTTATGCATTCATAACAGTAGAGGTTGTGGGGGAGGGTTTTAGTTATTTGAAAAAAGAGAATCATCAAAACAAATAATATTTGACAGAAAAATATAAGACAGTTAAAATAAAATTAAATCGGACGTATGACCTAATTTGTGAGGTGGTTATTATGGCTTCTGAAATGAATAAACAAAGCCAACCTGAAAGAATACTGTTAGCTGCTTCTGAATGTATATCGAATAGAGGATATGCGAATGTTTCAATGAGAGATATTGCTAACGAAGCAGGTGTTGTATTAAGTCAGCTAAATTATTATTTCAATAATAAAGAAGGGCTGTTTAAAGAAGTAGTGAGAATGATGATCGATAAATATTTACGTGAGATAGAAGAAGCCTTAAAGGCAGAGGAATCACCAAAGGAAAGAGCAAAATCATTGATTAAGTATTTTAGAAAAATGTTGCAATACAATCCCAAATTTTTTAAGCTGTTATATGATTTTTCAGGTTTAGCCCTTTGGTCACCTACTTTTAGCCATTTGCTAAGCGATTTATATAAGGATTTGTCAGATATGATAGAAAAATATATTCTTAACAATTCTAAATTGGAAAAACTAAAAGGGTATTCATCAAAATCCTTGTCAAGACTAATAATAGGTTCAATGTTTGGTACTGGAATCCAAGCTTTACTTGACAATGATGATGAATTGACAGAAGCGTTAGATGCCATGCAAATATTATTTGAATAATAAAGGGATATTGAAATAGCAATAATGAGCATGTAATCAATTTTAGAGCAAAACTAAAAAAAGGGGATGGAGAATCAAATATGGTAGTAGATTTATTTTTATATTTCACAGTATATTCATTTATGGGATGGATTATGGAAACAGCTTTTGCTAGTATAACTCAAAAGAAATTCATTAATAGGGGATTTTTAATTGGTCCATTTACACCAATCTATGGTTTTGGTGCAATTATGATTATTCAATCTTCAACATGGATTGGGAATATGTTCGGTAATTATTACATATCATTGTTGATGTGCATAGTTATTTCTACTTTATTGGTTACTGCTTTGGAATTTATCACAGGTTATGCATTAGAAAAAGTATTTAATGCCAAATGGTGGGATTATAGTAATAATATGATGAATCTTAAGGGTTATATTTGCTTGAGTTATTCTCTACTATGGGGCTTATTAGCTTTTTTGTTGATACAAGTAGTTCATCCCTTAATTACACAATTTATTTATTTAATACCTGTGTCAGCTAAAAGATATATTACAGCTTTATTGGCTGTGTATTTCCTTGTTGATACCTATAAGTCAGTAATTAGCACGTTAAATTTAAGAAAAGCAATTATAAATCACGCAAATTTATCTGAGAGTAAATATAAAGATATAATAATAAAATACAAAAGAATTTTTCTTGCATTTCCTCGTCTTTTAATCTCGATTGAAAGTGTTTTAAGTCGAGAGGTGAGGAGCATTTTAAACGGTGGAATTAATAGAATCAAAGTTAAGATAAGAACAGATTTTAAATTTGAGGAAGAATACAAAGATTGTATAAATGATTTGATTAGTCATGAGATTACAAGGTCGATGAAGAACTACAAACACCATGGAGATGTAAACTGTCTTGAACATAGCCTTTATGTGTCTTATATAAGCTATAAAATATGTAAGAAATTAGGCATGGACTATCGATCAGCAGCTAGAGGTGGGTTGCTTCATGATTTTTACTTGTATGACTGGCACATTGAGAAACCTTATAAAGGATTGCATGGATTTGTTCACCCGGACATAGCTCTACAAAATGCAGATAAATTTTTCTCCTTGAATAGTATAGAAAAGGACATTATTAAAAAGCATATGTGGCCATTAACTGTAAAGCCACCGAGATATAAAGAAAGTTTTGTTGTGCTTATGATAGATAAATACTGTGCGTTTATGGAGATTATTAAATTTGGCAGAAGAAAAAAAGTTAAAAGATTAAAAGAGATCTTTGATATATAACAAGAGTTGTTATATAGAACTTTATAATAGAGATTATTAGGATTTTTAGCAACGGTTTCTCATAAATATGATATAGTTTATATCAGTAATATTTATAAATTGAAAATTCCTTTATTTTCTAGTTCTTTTTTCATTTCTTCATATGAAGCTTATAAATAAGATAATAGCACACAATACATTAATATTTAGCTGAAATCAAGGGTAAAAGCTATGCCCAGCTAATGCCTGTATTTGATTTCAGCTTGTTTATTTGATTCATAACTCAGCGAGTAGCTATATCAGGTATTAAATCGTGCCTTCTAACACCTAATCCTCTTAATAAAATTTCAGCTTTAATTCAGAGTTATGTAGTATTATGATATTACAGAAGTGTTGGAGGTGAAATACCTTGCGTATACTGATTGTTGAAGATGAAAAATTACTGGCTGATTCTATTAAGTCTCTGTTGACGAAAAAGGGTTTTGAGGTTGATGTTGCTTATGATGGAGAAACTGGAAAAGAGTATGCAGAATTAGGAATCTATGATCTGTTGATTCTAGATATTATGATGCCTAGAATGGATGGGTATGAAGTGACTAGAAAAATCCGTGCAAAGCGCATTGGAACTCCCATACTGATGTTGACCGCAAAATCAGAATTGGAAGACCGCATCACTGGATTGAACTCTGGTGCTGATTATTATCTAACCAAGCCTTTTGACACAAGAGAATTATTAGCTTGTATTAATGCGTTATTACGCAGGCAAGGCGCTCAAGTTTATGAGATTAAATTTGGAAATACGACTTTGGATCTTTCATCTGCTATGCTAATTTGTGGAGAGAACAGTGTTCGCCTTTCTTGCAAGGAGTTCGATATAATGCGTTTCCTCTTTCAAGCTGAAGGGAAAATTCTTTCAAAAGAGATGATACTTACTAAAGTATGGGGATATGACACTGATGCGGTGGAAAACCATGTAGAAGTATATATTGGGTTTTTACGAAAAAAACTAGCTAATATTGGATCCAATGTTCGAATCGAGACAGTACGTAGGTTAGGATATTATTTGGAGGTAAGCAAGAATGATTAAGAAGCTGCAAATTAAGTTTGTCATTATCAATATGAGTATTGTAACTATCATGCTCTGTGTTATTTTAGGTTTAGTATATCATTTTACAAAAGCTAACCTTGAGGCTGAGAGTATTAATATGATGCAGAACATTGCTAGACAGCCTTTTCGTTTGGAAATTCCCAATGAGCTTGGGGAAGATGTGCGGTTACCATATTTTATAATTCAAATTGGGCATCGTGGTGAACTGTTAGCAACTGGAGGGGGATATTATGACCTATCTGATAAGGAGTTTTTGGATGACCTTATAAATGTAGTTATTAGATCTCCTAAAACATTTGCTGTAATAGAAGAATATAACTTGCGATATTATCGTCTTGATACTCCCCTTAGCTATTTCCTTGTATTTTCAGATATTTCCAGTGAACGTGCAACACTTAATAATATGATGAGATCCTGTCTTATCATTGGTGGACTTAGCTTTTTCATGTTTTTAGGTATAAGTGTTTTGCTGTCTAAATGGGCTGTAAAACCAGTGGATTTGGCATGGAAGCAGCAACGTCAGTTTGTAGCAGATGCTTCTCATGAATTGAAAACGCCATTGACTGTTATTATAACGAATGCAGAGCTTGCACAGAGCCCTGAATATGATGAAGATAGTAAGCAACAGTTTTTAAACAGTATATTAACCATGTCTGGACAAATGCGAAGTTTAATTGAAAAAATGTTGGAGCTTGCAAGAGCAGATAACATGGATTTAAAAGAGAGTTTTGATATTGTGGATTTTAGTAAGTTAGTTTCAAATACACTCCTTCCATTTGAACCAGTATTTTTCGAGAGAGGATTAACCTTAACATCTCAGGTTGATAAAGACATTAAAGTTAAAGGTGAAGCGTCTCAGCTTTGTCAGGTATTAGATGTTTTGCTGGATAATGCCCAAAAATATTCCAAAGAAGCAGGTATTACTTGGGTGACATTAAGAAAACATGGTAAAAGGCGTTGTTTATTAGCAGTGGCAAATGAAGGAGAGAGTATTTCTCCAGAGGAGGCTCAAAACATATTCAAACGATTTTATCGCGGGGATAAAGCTCGAAGTAGAACAGGTAGTTTTGGATTAGGGCTACCTATTGCAGAGAGCATAGTGACTGGACATCGAGGAAAGATTTGGTTGGAGAGCAGCAATGGTATCAACTGTTTTTATGTAGAATTACCGTGTGCATAAATAGTAATTGAAGGAAGGGATGAAGAACACAAAACTGTGGGCTTCATCCTTTTTTGTTTTACATAGCAATTAATCATCCATTTTAATTAACCTAAATCTTATTTATAAATTTTCAGCGTCATTTCAGCATTCAGTAGTATAATTCAATATGGTGACTATAGAGAAGTAAGAGGAGGTTAATTATGATATCAGTTGACCACTTAACTAAATGTTATGGTGATTTCAAGGCTGTTGATAACATTTCCTTTGAAATCGATGAAGGTCATGTATATGGATTTTTAGGGCCTAATGGTGCTGGAAAGTCTACCATCATGAATATTATAACAGGGTGCTTGTCAGCTACAGAAGGGCATGTACGAATTTGTGGTTACGATATTTTCGAGGAACCTTATAAAGCAAAGAGACTCATTGGCTATCTTCCTGAACAACCCCCATTGTATATGGCTGAAACTCCCTTGGAATATCTGAAATTTGTGGGTGAAGCCAAGGGATTGGGTGGGAAAGAGCTTAAAGAGCAGATTGAGAAGGTAATATACCAGACTAAAATTGAAGATGTAAAAAGCCGTCTTATTTCATCCCTTTCTAAGGGATATAAACAAAGAGTTGGAATAGCTCAGGCCCTTCTTGGGAACCCAAAAGTTATAATTCTAGACGAGCCAACTGTAGGTCTTGACCCTATTCAGATTATTGAAATTCGTGATCTTATAAAGGAATTGGGACAGAACCATACAGTTATTTTCAGTTCACATATTCTTTCTGAGGTACAGGCAATCTGTGATCAAGTACTTATTATTTCGAAAGGAAAGTTGGTTGCTTTTGGTGAACCCCAAAATTTGGAGAAATTATTATTGGCACCAAACGAGATTATCATAACTACTGATGCAGGGGAGAAAGAAATCAGGAGGATTTTGGCTAATGTTAATCACATTGTCGATATGAGCATTGAAGAAAATGGGAAAGAATATACTGTAGCCCATATAAAAACAGATCATGAGAATATATATGATGTTTCTCGTGATATATTTTACGGATTTGCCGAAAAAGGCAAGGCATTATTGGAGATGACCTTGAAGAAAACCAATCTGGAAGACATCTTTATTGAACTTACTGGAAAGAGTGCCACCGATATTGAATCTACAGAAAGTGAGGGAGTTGACAAATGATAGCAGTATTGAAACATGAATTGAGACTTTATTTTCATTCGTTAACAACCTATATTTTTGGTTCACTCCTATTGGCTTTTGTAGGGATTGGTTCTGTTTTATATAACATACAGGCAGCTGTTAGCAATTTTGAATATGTACTCAGTTTTGGTAGCCTTATATTTGTAATCATAGTGCCAATTTTGACTATGCGTGTTATTGCAGAAGAGAAGAAACAAAAGACAGACCAGTTATTGTATTCCCTACCAATAACTACTACCCAGGTAGTAGTTGGGAAATACCTATCATTATTAATGATTTATTTGGTTCCATTATGTTTAATCTGTTTTTATCCTTTGATATTTTCACAATTTGGTGATGTTTATTTACTTACAGCCTATGGTTCTATTTTGGCTTTCTTTGTTATGGGTAGCGCTTTGATTGCCATTGGAGTATTTATTTCCTCCTTAACAGAAAATCAGGGATTTGCTGCAGGTATTGGTATTGCCATAATTTTGTTGAATTATTATAGTGTTAGATTATCAGAATATGTGTCATCTACAGCTTTAGGATCAGTTATAGCCATGTGTATTGTTGTCATTGGACTGGGAGTTATAATACAGTATTTAACAAAAAATAATTATCTAGCTTATGGAATTTGCTCTGTGCTTATGGTAGGTATTATAATTACCTACTTTGTTGACAGTGCAAAATTAGAAGGTATGTTGCCAAGTATTATGACCAAATTGTCCTTGTTTGAACGATTCAGCGTGTTTGTAAATGGAGTTTTTGATATAACAGCCATTGTATATTATTTGACTGTTATCGTATTCTTTTTGTTTCTCTCTGTGCAGTCCCTTGAGAAAAGGAGGTATAACTGATGAAAAAATTAGAACGCCTTAAATCTTTATGGGAAGCAGAAAGAAATAAGATTGCTTTACGTGGAGGATCCTATTCTCTTATAATGACTGCAATAGTGTTGACTATATTGATTATGATGAACGTATTTGTTTCCTCATTGCCAGCCCCACTTACCAAATATGATATTAGTTCATCAAAGCTTTATTCTATTACTAGCAATACTAAGGCGGTAGTAAATGCGCTAGAACAGGATGTAACCATTTATTGGATAGTTCAATCTGGTAAAGAAGACGACATTATTGAAAATCTGTTGAGTAAATATGATAGCCTATCTGACCATATTAAAATTGTAAAAAAGAATCCCGATGTCTACCCTACATTTGCAAAGCAATATACCGGTGAAACGGTAGAAAATAATAGCTTGATAGTTGAAAGTGGGGAACGCAGTCGTTTTATAAGCTATAATGATATCTATATTCGGCAAACAAACTTTTACACCTATACTAGTAACATGTATTTTGATGGAGAAGGTGCTATAACATCTGCTATTGACTATGTTACAAGTGAAAAACTTCCAAAACTATATGTTACAGAAGGACATGGAGAAGCTGAACTTCCATCTGCTTTTAGTGATCAAATAGAAAAAGATAATATTGAGCTTAACACATTTTCTTTGTTAACAGTGGATTCCATTCCAGAAGATGCAGATGCAGTTATGATCTATGCACCGTCTAGCGATATTTCTGATAAGGAAAAGGAGTTGTTAGCGGATTATGTAAAAGATGGTGGAAAACTTTTAGTAATTGCTGGGCCTACTGAGGATGGAATATTGGAGAATTTATATAGTTTACTATTGGATTATGGAATTGAGACCAATGAAGGTATTGTCGTAGAAGCAGACAGAGAATATTATGCATTTCAGGCACCTTATATGATATTACCAAAAATGACAAGTAATGAAATTACAGATTCTCTTATCGAAGAGAATTATTATCCAATTATGCCAATTTCTTTAGGCTTGACTATAAAGGAAACACCTACAGAAGGAAGGGTAACAGTTTTGCTTAGTACTTCTGATTCTGCTTTTAGCAAGGTTGCGGGATTTAATATTTCAACTTACGAGAAAGAAGAAGGAGATATAAATGGTCCTTTTGATGTTGCAGTATCAATAGAAAATAGCAATGATGGTAAAATTGTATGGTTTGCATCGTCAAACTTCTTGGAAGATATGTATAATGCCTACTCATCTGGTGCTAATGTGAATTTAGGAATGAATGCAATATCTTCATTAATAGGAGAGAGTGAGGCTGTGGCAATTCGAAGTAAGTCATTGAATTATAACTATTTAACTATCAGCGACTCAACTTCCTTTATGTTAAAAGTGATTATGATTGGTGTATTTCCACTATTATATCTTGGTGTTGGCATTTATGTGATTCTGAGAAGAAGGAGGATGCAAAATGAAGCGGTCTAAGAAAATTTATTTCCTATTATGTATTTTAGCTGTTACCTCCATTGCAACATATGCTGTTAAGCAGCTTGAAGAGCATAAAGAAAAGATAAAAAATAGAGAAGAGATTATTCTTGAAATCCCTATTGATTCCGTAAATGCTTTATCCTGGCAATACGAATCAGAAAATCTTGCATTCCATAAGGATGAAGAATGGATTTATGATGAGGACGAGTCGTTTCCAGTAGATGAAGAAAAAATCAATGAGCTTTTAGCATTATTTGAGGAATTAAAAGCATCTTTTATAATTGAAGAAGCAAGGGATTATGGACAATACGGTTTAGATGATCCCATTTGTACTATTAATTTGTCAACAGATGAAAAATCCTATGAAATTCTGCTGGGTGATTACAGTATTATGGACTCACAACGATATATTTCCATTGGAGACGGAAATGTCTATTTAGTAAAAGATGATCCAATGGATTATTTTGCTGTAGTTTTAAGCGATTTGATTGATAATGATGAAATTCCTACATTTAATGATAATGTAACGAAGATTCAATTCAAAGGTGTAGAAGATTATCATATTATATATGAAGAAGATAGTGCTAATACCTATAGCGATAATGATGTTTATTTTGCCCAGAGAAATGGAAAAAGTCTTCCGCTTGATACTCATAGAGTTAACAGCTATTTGAGAAAAATAACCCACCTAGATCTAACCGATTATGTGACATACAAGGCATCAGAAGAGGAGCTTAGGAAATACGGATTGGATGAACCAGAATTAATGGTAACAGTAGCTTATACCACAGAGAATGAAGAAGGGAAAGAAATTTCAGATACCTTTGTATTAAATATTAGCCGCGATCCAGAAGAAAAGAAGGCTGCTGAGAAAATTTCCAAAAAAGATAATGATAATTCAGAGGAAGAAAAGATTACAGCATATGTAAGAGTTGGGAATTCTAAAATTATTTATAAGATTTCATCAGATGACTATAGGGATTTGATGGCAGCATCTTATGATTCTTTTAGGCATCTTGAAGTATTTCATGGGGATTTTGAGAGTATTCAACAGCTCGATGTTTCTTTGGAAGGTACAAACTATACCATAACATCTGAAAAAAAAGGTGATAAGCGTACCTATTATTATAAGGAAGAAGAGTTAGAGCTTGTTGATTTTCAGAGAGCATTGGAAAATCTTAAGGCAGATAGTTTTACTAACCAAAGACCTACACAAAAAAAAGAAATTAGTCTGAAGCTCTATTTAGATAACGAAAACTATCCTGAAGTGCATATTGATTTGTATCGATATGATGGAACCTATTGCCTTGCGGTAGTTGATGGTGAACCTATATCGCTAATTAAGCGATCTAATGTGGTTGATTTGATAGAGACCGTTCATGCAATTGTTTTAAATTAATAGTCAACTTTCATAGAGGAGATGTATTTTATAATTTTATCGCTTTGAGGTAAAGTTATATTGTTAAAATAAATAATTATATCATGTTTCAGCAAAGCTAGATAAAGATATTCAGAGAGAAATAGAAAATGTAGCAAACAAAGTATACAATATTTTGGTATCAAAGGTTATAGTGACTTAATTAAAATGTCAGATGCATGCGACTTGGGATATAAAGGATTAATTTTTAGGATAATAGAAAATGCCATAAGGAGATATAGATTAGACAAAAAACAAGGTTCAGTATAGCATAATAGCATGGCTAGGCTTAAATAATTAGCTGAATTATTCACCTAAATTAGAAGGATGATTTTTGGTGAGTAGTTCAATAATTAAGCCTAGCCATAATTTTTGGGAGATATATTATCCACTTTTAAAGGTTGAATTATCTCTATTCTTCTGGTTAGAATTAAAATTCTAATGGCGGTAACTAATCCTTGGTAAAAAAATTTATTATTTTTCAAATATTAATATTTAAAACGATTCAAAATATGTAGATAAATACAATATTACAAAAAAATGTTGAATATATAAAAACATAAAAAGTATAGAAAAATTTAATTAGATGTTAAAAAGCTACTGCGATTAATTTAGTTCCAGAAAATATCTTTAAAACCTATTTTGCATTATATGATCGAAAATGGAATGGAAAGAAGGATAACTAATAATATTTTTTATGTTTGCTTTGTGATTTAACTTATGGCAACTAATTAATAATGTGTTACATGGCTTGCTGTTTAGCTAAAATTTTTTAAATTGAATAGCTTGAGGATTAATGAAGAAATATGGAATAAATTTCAAGATTTTTAAAGATTTTAAGAATAGAAAGAATTATCAAATATGTATTTCTTTACTGTTGAAGTGCACATGCATATCTAAGAAAGGTGTCAGTTTAACTAATGAAAGAAATGATGTGATATGATATGACAGACATAATTAATAATATAATTGAATTTGAATAAGATACGCTAAAGGATAGTTATGTTTACAATATCCGAGGAAAGCGTAGCCGCAAGCGAGGAACTTTCAAGTCAAGCTGAAGTGCCAAGACAATTGGTAAAAAAATTTCGATTAAAGAATACCTACACCAGTATAATTCTTATGAGGAACTTGGTCCAGAAGTTGTTAAGATACTAGAACAAATGTCTGAAAATAAAGAAATAGAACTTAAACAAGAAAATAAGCAGAATAAAGATAAAAAGCAAAAGGAAGCAATTGTTTTAAGTGACAATGAATGAGACTGTAATAAATTTTGTGCTTTAAGTAAGTTTGATTACTCTGATCTGACAAGAAAATTTAGATTAAATTTAGATAATAATTTTTCAAATTTGATACTTTAGTTTTAGTTTGCCAAAATTATAGGGAAATATACATAAATTCTTATAATTTTGGCAATAATTTTAAACATGGAGAAATGTGTTCATTTTTTTAGTTAGGTGGTTTCTAGGTAAATAATGGCCTAGGCCATTATTTACCTAGAAACCACCTGTTAAATCCTATTCCCCAAGTTTTTCTATAGATTTAGGGTGCATTGTTTCAATTTTAAAGATATTGTTCTACCCT
>NZ_FNNG01000021.1 GCF_900106765.1 Tepidimicrobium xylanilyticum | reverse complement strand
GAACTGACCCTTGTCAAGTAAACAAGCAATTTAATTAAAATTTATACACATTAGGATGCATGTTTCGATATTCTAAAGGAGCCACGCATCCTAATCCTTTTTGAAATCTTTTTTCATTGTAAAATTTTATATATTGAATTATTTTTTCCCTTAATTTTTCAAGTGTTTTAAACTTCTTACTGTAAAACATTTTAGTCTTTAATATGCCAAAAAACCCTTCCATAGAACCATTATCTATATATTTACCAACTCTTGACATGCTTTGGACCATTCCAGCTTCTTTAATCTTACTTTTGAAAATATTTCCCCTATACTGAAACCCTCTATCACTATGAAATATGGGCTTTGCATCAGGATGTTTTTGTATTGCTTTACCAAACATTTTAAATACAAGTTGATTATTGTTTTTAAAGGATATTTCATATTCAATAATACTGTTATCGTAAATGTCCATAATTGGACTTAAATAAAGCTTTCTATTATTGAAAATTCAGCTACATCTGTAAGCCAGCCTTGGCTGTGAAATCTCTTGCTAATATGTTCTCCTTTGTATACTCTGGCTTTACTCTAATGCGATTAACTTTTTTCTTATAATTCTAGCTGTAATACCTAAAACATTCATAAGCCTATGTATATATCCTTTTGAAAATGACTTATGATTTAGTTTATTAATGAACATGGTCATCTTTCTATACCTTAAAATTTCATCAAATGTTGAATGATATTCAGTAATTAATGAACATAGCAATTCATCTTGTTTTTCTTTTTCAGGTTTAACTCTATTTTTATGTTTGTAGTATCCACTTCTTGAAGTATTTAGAATTTTACATATTTTGGTTGCTGAATAACCTTTATCTTTAAAAAAATCTACGTTTTGTATTCTGCTTCCTGTCTTACTTTTAATAGGGAAGTTTTCTTTCGAATTCCTCTTTTTTTGAAATTGAAGTTCTTACGACGCACAACTTCCTTTGTTGTTCTAATGTCATTGGCAATTCCTTGAAAATTAATATGACCTTTTTCATAATCTTTGCAAGCCTTAATTTTTACTTTTTTACTGTACTTTGGTTTTCTTCCCATAAAAAAATACCTCCAAGTAGATAATCTAATTTTTAATTAATTAGACTGTCTACTTTGGAAGTATTATATCAATTAGGCCTCTCATATTATGCAAATAGACTCTTATCACTTATATTCTTAAACAAGGATAAGAGTTCTTCTTTAGTCAAGTTCTTCTTCATATCTCCACTAATATCTAATACCTTTTTCCCAAGATGTAGCATAATCAATCTATTTCCATATTTAATGGCATATTCTATATTATGAGTTACCATGATGGTAGTTACCCCCTTTTCTCTTACCACCTTATCGGTAATATCCATAACTATTTCACTGGTTTTAGGATCTAAAGCTGCAGTATGCTCATCTAGTAATAATAAATCTGGATTACCAATGGTGGACATGATTAAGGCCAAGGATTGCCTTTGTCCTCCAGAAAGCTGGGAAACGGGGCTGTGTAGTTTTCCCTCTAGATTTAAACCTAAGACTCTCAGTGAATCTCTAAAAAACTCTTCATCCTTTTTATCTATTAGAAATTTTAATCCAAACTTCTTCCCTTTATTATTAGCCATGGCTAAGTTCTCATATATAGTCATAGAAGGATTGGTACCCATAGATGGGTCTTGAAATATCCTAGAAATATTTCTACACCTTTCAAATTCATCTTTTGCCGTTATATCCACCCCGTTTAAAAATATATTACCCTCATCTGCTTTAACCTTTCCAGATATTATATTTAAAAGGGTGGATTTACCTGCTCCATTACTACCAATTAAGGAAATGAAATCGCCTTTATTTATATCCAAGGAGAAATCTTTAAATAATACTTGCTCATTAATATTTCCCTTATTAAATGTTTTAGAGATATTAATTAATTTAAGCATTTCTACTACCTACTTCCCTCAAATTTGAAGAATACTCACTCTTTTCCTTTTTTATTGCATACTTTTTGAATAATCCCCTTCCGTTATCCAGAGATAAAGCAATCACAACTATAATAGAACTAATGAGCTTTAAATCGCTGGGATTAAATCCAACCCTAAGGCTTAAGGCTATACTAGTCCTATAGATTAATGTGCCAAATATACATAATATGCTAGAATTTGAAAACTTAATATTTCTAAATATGGTAAATCCAATTATTATAGAAGCTAGCCCCATAATCATAGTGCCTGTTCCCATATTTATATCGCTAAAACCTTGATATTGGCCAAGTATTCCTCCCGATAAAGCTATGAAAGCATTAGATAGGGCTAAAGCAAATATCTTTATGCTCCCTGTATTAATGCCCAGGGATATGATCATATTCTCATTATCTCCAATGCCCTTTAATAAATAGCCTAGTTTAGTCTTAAAGAACCAAGTAAAAAATAATACTGAAATAGTTGCAAACAAGAATATAATTAATAATGGATTCCTATCCGTAAAAATAGTATTTTGATTGAAAAGGGGGAGATTAGCCATTCCCCCCATTATCCTAAGGTTAACTGAGTAAAGTCCTACCATCACCAAAATGCTAGATAATATATCCTGTATTTTAAGCTTAACGTTCAATACACCAGTTATAGCTCCAGCAATGGCTCCTACCAGCATGGAAACTGCTAATGAAATAAAGGGATTAAATCCTTTAGTAATCAATATAGCAGATACGCTCGCACCTAATGTGAAACTGCCATCCGCTGACAGGTCGGCAAATTTAAGAATTTTATAAGTAATGTAAATGCCCATTACTGCTATCGAAAAAATTAAGCTCTGTTGGATAATCCCAAGTACAAAACTATTCATTTAATTCTCCCCCTCAACTATAACCGCATCTTTTAATATATCCTCTGGGAAAACAATATCTAGTTTATCCGCTATTTCTTTATTTATAGTGAATTCCGTATCCGTTGGCTTTAAAACTGGCAGGTCCTTTATTGCCTTACCTTCTATTATCTCAACAGCCATAAGGCCTGTTTCATAACCTAATTTATAATAGTCTAAACCCTTACAAGCTAAAGCTCCACCTTTTACCATTGGTTCATCTACTCCAATTGCTCCTTTCTTGTTATCTAAAGCTACCTTAGTTATTATGGGCATGCTGGAAGCTATTAGATTATCCGATGGAAGGAATAAGAAATCCACATCTCCAATTTTCCCGCTAAGAGCTGGTTCTATTTCTGATGAATTGGTAACCGGTATTTCTACCACTTCAAGACCTTGCTCCTTAGCTGCTTCTTTCGCCAGTTCTATCTGCACCTGCGAATTTACTTCACTGGTATTATAAGGTATTCCCACCTTCCTAGCATTGGGAAAGATGGTTTTACCTAGCTTAAGTTGTTCCTCTATTGGAACTAGGTCGGTAGTTCCAGTAATATTTCCTTCTGGAGCATCTAAATTTTCAACTAATCCAGCTGCTTTAGGATCTGTTACAGCCGTAAATAATATGGGAATATCTTTAGTAGATTGGAATGCAGCTTGGGCTGATGGGGTAGATATGGCAAGGATTAAATCCTTTTTCTGGGATACGAAATTTTGGGCTATAGTCGTAGTTAAAGCTATATCCCCTTGAGCGAACTGAGTGTCTATTTTAATATTCTTCCCATCTTCATAGCCTTTATCCTTTAAGGCATCTATAAAACCTTCCCGAGCCAAATCTAGAACGGGATTTTCAATTATTTGACTAATTCCTATAGAAACTATCTCTTGGGAATTCCCCGATGAACAGCCATTTAAAGACAAGCTAATAATCAACAATAAAATAAAGCCTAAGCATTTACTTAGACTGGTAAGACGAGTTTTTCCTACCATGCTACCATCCTCCTAATATTAATTTTTGAAGTGTAATTTTATTAAGTTCCTACTAACCTACCTTACTACCCTTTGCCATTTGCCCATCTACAAAATATATGATTAGATTATATTAAGTTTTTAATCTGTTGTCAACATTTTTTTGAAAATTTAATCTACTGCTGGAATAGACCTATGACCTATAGCTATAGCTAAATCGTTTAAATGGAGTAATCCTATGCTTATAAATAGACAAACTACCACATGCTCTCCAGATCTAGCAATTCCTAATTTCCCACCAAAGTTAAGGCCTAAGGCTTTGGAGTTTACTTGGCTTATAGCATCTTTAGTGGCTCCAGCTACTGCTCCTTCATGGACATGGAAATCCTTTATAATTCCAGTCTTTTTTGAAGCAACCAAGGCCCTTTCTATGATCTTTGGAATGGAATTAATTAAATCCCCTCCAATGTCCACAGCAGCACCTTTTATGCCTTTTTTCTCAAACTCATCTATTAAGTCCTTCTCCTCTTCCCTAGTGGATACTGCCAACCTAATAGCTGCCTTTGCAACTTCCGTACTATTATTCATTCAAATCCCTCCCATGATATAATTTTACATTAATTAATAGAAAAGTCCAATAGAAACAAATATATATTGATTATTAAGTTTCATTGTGATACGATTTTTGTTATATAAAAGCTTTCTAAAGTAAATATTTACATTAAGATAGATTTTTATTAGCTAAAGAATAAACCTAATAGGAGGTTAAAAGATGAAGACCAATGTTTATGTACTCTATGGTGGAAAATCTGCAGAACATGAAGTATCTTTAAAATCTGCATCGGCTATAATAAATGCTTTAGATAGAGAAAAATTTAATGTATATCCTATATACATTACTAAGGAAGGTGTCTGGTGTAGTTTAGGATTATTAGAAAAAGAAATCAAAAATGTGGAAGAATTACAAGTTGAATCTTCTCAAAAAGTGGCCCATTCCATAGGAAGGTTTTTAATTGAAACCCTAAAGGTAGGAGAAAAAAACATAATATTTCCAGCTCTCCACGGTACCCACGGTGAAGATGGAACAGTTCAAGGACTATTAGAGCTTATAGATGTGCCTTATGTGGGCAATGGAGTACTTTCCTCTGCAGCAGGTATAGATAAGGTCATAATGAAGAATATATTCGAAAAACATAAGCTCCCTCAAACTAAGTACTTGCCCATAAAATTACATAGGTGGAAGGAAGATGAGGAAAAAACAATTAAGGAAATCGAAGAAAAGCTTAGATACCCCTATTACGTAAAACCAGCAAATTTAGGTTCCAGTGTGGGTATAAATAGGGTGGAAAATAGGGAAGAATTAAATAAGGCCATAGAGGAAGCTTTCCTATACGACACTAAGATAATCATAGAAGAAGAAATGATAGCAAGGGAAATGCAAATATCCGTAATAGGAAACGATTACCCAAAGGCTTCCCTTCCAGGAGAATTCATTATGGAAAGGCCTTTTTTCGACTATAATGCTAAATACATTGATGGGAAAATAATCCCAGTAGTACCAGCTAGGCTAAAACCCGAAGTAACGGAACAGGTTAGAGCATTGGCTGTTAAAGCTTTCAAAGCCTTAGATTGTCGTGGCCTTGCAAGGGTAGATATTTTTGTTACCGACGAAGACGAGTTGTTCATAAACGAAGTAAATACAATGCCTGGTTTCACTGCCTTAAGTATGACTCCAGTACTTTGGAAGGCAACGGATGGCACTACCTATTCAGAGCTAATAGAAAAGCTAATAGAATTGGCCTTTGAAAGATATGAACAAAAGAAATCCCTATTATGGACGAGGTGTACTAAATGATTAAACGTAGTTTGAAAGAAATTGAATTAATGGTAGAAGGAACGGGGTTAAAAGAGGAATTTAAGAACCTTTATATCCACGGGGTTTCCACCGATAGTAGGACAATAACGAAGAATCAGCTATTCATACCCTTAGTAGGGGAAAACTTTAACGGTCATGATTTTATTGAAAAGGCCATAGAAAAGGGAGCTGTTGCCTCCTTATGGAATAAAAGTGAACCTTTACCCTCATTAGATTTTCCTCTAATTCTTGTAGAAGATACCTTAAAAACTCTACAAAAATTGGCTAAAGAGTATAGAAAACAACTAGATATAAAAGTAGTAGGAATAACGGGTAGTAATGGAAAAACCTCTACTAAGGATATTTTAGCTAGCATACTTAGCACTAAGTATAAAACCAAAAAGACTATGGGGAACTTCAATAACCATATAGGCACTCCCCTTACCCTATTAAACCTAGATGAAGATACAGAAATAGCAGTGGTAGAAATGGGGACGGACAAATTTGGTGAAATCTCCTTACTTACCTCTTTAGCAAAACCAGATGTGGCCATAATAACCAATATAGGAGAAGCTCACTTGGAAGATTTAAAGACCAAGGAGAATATCGCAAGAGCAAAATTAGAGATCTTAGAAGGCCTATCTGAAAGAGGATTGTTCATCTATTTTGGCGATGACCCTACATTGAAAAAGGTAATAAAGGATGTTAATATTAAGCAAAAAATTCTCACCTTTGGAGAAGAAGAACACAATGATTACAGATGTAAACTAATTAAAACAGATAAAAGCGGCATATCATTTAAGCTAACAGAGCCAAAGGATGAAGATTTCTTCCTTCCTATGCTGGGAAAACACAATATGTACAATGCCACAGCAGCTATAACTGTAGCTAGATATTTCGATATTCCCTACGATTTAATCAGGGAAGGATTCTACCACGTAGAGAAAACCAGCATGAGAAATGAATTAGTCTTGGCTCAAGGCTTTACCATATTAAATGATTCTTATAAATCAAATCCTTCCAGCCTACTGGCAGCCCTAGATACCCTTTATGATATGGAAGGATATAGTCAGAAAATTGCAGTATTAGGGGATATGTTGGGATTAGGAGAAGATGAAATAGAAATGCATGAGGAAGTAGGCAAAAAAATAGACCCCAATAAGATAGATTACCTATTTACTATTGGCCCCTTTGCTAAATACATTGCTAAAAATGCTAAAATGAGATTTGGAAAGGATAGAGTTATAACGTGCAATGAAAAGCTAGAATTAATTGAAAAATTGAAAAAAGTTCTAAAACCTAACTCTATAATTTTAGTTAAAGCCTCCAGACCCTTAGAATTAGAAGAGGTAGTGGATAGATTAAAAAAAGAAGTAGTGTTGCCAAAAAACCAGGCCATTTAAAGGGATGTGAAGAATACTCACATCTCTTTTTAAAACATTTTTTAATATTAGTAATAAGGCATATGGAAATTTTTATAGGATAAATTTAGAAAAATATAGTATACTAAAATTGATTAGACTATTTCATTAGGGTATTAAATTATAGTAAATAAATTTAGGTTACTCAAATACTAAAGAAGGAGGAAGCTATGTTTAAATTAGGTAATATCTATTATGGCTTTAAATTGATTGAAGAAACTGAAATAAAGGAGATTCAATCTATAGCAAGGATATTTATCCATGAAAGAACGGGAGCAAAATTATTGCATTTGAAAAACGATGATGATAATAAGGTATTTTCCATAGGATTTCGAACCCCCCCATCGGATAGTACGGGAGTTCCCCATATTATTGAACACTGCGTATTATCCGGTTCCAGGAAATATACTACAAAAGAACCCTTTATGGATATGATTAAAGGTTCTTTGCAGACTTTCTTAAATGCTATGACCTTTAGTGACAAAACTCTTTATCCTATCGCCAGCAGAAATGAAAAAGATTTTTTCAATCTAATGGATGTGTATTTAGATGCGGTATTCTACCCTAAAATTTATGAAATTCCTGAAATATTTATGCAGGAAGGTTGGCATTATGAAATATTCAGCGAAGAGGAAAAGATTAGATATAAAGGGGTAGTATATAATGAAATGCAGGGTGCCTATTCTTCTCCAGAAAGAATTTTAGGAGAAGCTATAGGTAAATCCTTATATCCGGATACCTGTTATCAATATTCCTCTGGTGGAAATCCAGATGTAATCCCAGAACTTACCTATGATGATTTTTTAGATTTTCATAGAAAATTTTATCATCCTTCCAATAGCTATATATTCCTATATGGAAATGGTAATATTGAAAAACAATTAAAACATATAGATGAAAATTATTTATCCAATTTCGATAAAGCCCAGATAGATTCAACTATTAAAATTCAAATGCCATTCAGTTCAAGAAATGAAATAATAGACTATTACCCTATTTCGAGTGAAGAAAGCGATGAAAATCGCAGCTACTTAAGCCTAAACTTCGTACTTGGCAAAAATACCGACCCAGAAACCTATCTGATGGCTAACATAATAGGTCAATTATTAGTAGGGTTGGAAGCTGCCCCAATCAAGAAGGCCTTATTAGATGAAGGCATAGGCGAAGATATCTTTCCAATTACCTCTGGTGGATTTCAACCTAGTTTTGGAATAGTTGCTAAAAACACTTCTACAGATAGGAAAAAACAATTCGAAAAGATCATATTTAAAACCTTAACCCATTTAGTTGAAAATGGGATAGATAGAAATTTAATTGAAGCAAGCATAAACATTGTAGAGTACGACCTCAGGGAAGCATCCCGATTCCCAACTAAAGGAATCATCTATAATATGCTATCCTTAGATAGCTGGCTATATGATGGAGATCCTTTGGTCCATCTACAATTTGATAAAACGTTAAATCAGCTTAAATCCAATATTGATACAGGCTATTTTGAAAATTTCATTAAGGAAAAGATGATCAACAACCCTCATAGCTCCATGGTAATAATCGAGCCTAAGAAGGAGTTAGGAGCAGAAAAGCAAAGGGCTTTAGAAGAAAAACTAGAAGAATATAAGAAATCTTTAAGTAAAGAGGAAATAAATAAGCTAATCGAGAGCAATAGAAAGTTAAAAAGAATGCAAGATACCGACGATTCAGAAGAGGCTAAGGCTACCATACCTAAACTCTCCTTATCAGATGTAGAGCTAAAAGCCCAACCTATTCCTCAAGAAGTAATAAAAGAAGATAAGTTAACCATATTAAACCATAATATATTTACTAGTAAAATAGCCTATGTGGACTTTTATTTCGATATAAGCATGATAGATGAAGAATTAATCCCCTATATTAATCTATTGATTGGATTGTTGGGTAAGATAGATACTGAAAAAAGGCCCTACTCTGAATTATCCAATGAAATATACATTCATACTGGTGGCATAAACTTCGATGTTACCTGCTATGACCAAAAGGATAATGATAGCATATATTATCCTAAGCTCATTGTGAATGCAAAAGCCATAGGGAATAATATAATTAAGATGATGGACCTTATTTCCGAATTAATTACCCAATCAAAGATTGAAGATAGAAAGCGCATTAAGGAATTATTCCAGCAAATGAAATCTCGAATAGAAATGACTATATTTGATGCAGGTCACACTGTGGCAGCCAGTAGGGTTAGTTCCTATTTTTCACCTTCTAAGAAGTATATTGAAAGACTAAAGGGCTTAGATTTTTACTGGTTCTTATCCGATATACTTGAAAGATTTGATAAGGATAGCAATGAAATATTAGCCAATTTAAATAAAGTTTATAAAAAAGCATTTAACCTAAATAACTTAATCCTAAGCTTTACAGGAGATGAAGATGATTTTAATATGATAAAATCATCTCTAGATATTGTAACTGAAAAACTCAATAAGGAAGAGTTTAAACCAATAGAATATACCTTTAAGGAGGAAAAATTAAACGAAGGAATTTTGTCCTCTGCCAATGTTCAATATGTTTCAAAGGGATATAATTTTAAAAAACTAGGATTCAATTATAGTGGTAGTATGAAAGTTTTATCTACCATATTGAGCAGGGATTATCTTCACAATAAGATTAGAGCTCAAGGTGGTGCTTATGGTGCAGGCATACTATTAGATACAACAGGTCATATTGTAACCTACTCCTATAGAGATCCTAATTTAGATAAGACTATAAAAGTTTACGATAAGATGGCCGATTATATTGATAATTTAAATATTTCCGAAGAAGAGTTGACCACCTATATTATAGGAACCATAAGCCAATTAGACCCAGCAACCACTCCACATATGAGGGGGCAAATTGCAACTAATAGATATATATCCGGTATAACTCAAGAAGATATCCAAAAAACAAGAGATGAAGTCCTAGCTACCAAACTTGAAGATTTAAAGACCTTTGTGCCTTTAATAGACAAAGCCATGAAGGAAGATTATCTATGCGTATTAGGTAATGAGAGTATGATTAGGCAAAACGAAAAATTATTTAATAAGTTAGTGCAATTGAAGAAATAGGATAAATAGATTCAAATTAAAAGCACAGTAGGCATCTGCTATAGAGATCCCTCTGTGCTTTTTATTGTTTTATATACTATCTCAATTCTTCTTCACTATACTTTGGAACATTGCTATTGAATTCCTCCTGTATTTCCCTTCTTAAATTTTCATCTGTAAGTATTTCGTATCCCGTTAAAGCCATGGCCATAGCTGCCTTTATCATCTGTTCATGAGCTCTAGGGCTATTGGCAGCCTTTGTGAAATCTATAGAATGGGAATTAACCCCTTTATCTGCAATTTTAATATAGGAATGGATGGATGGAATTTTAAGGCTCACATTTCCTATATCTGAACCACCATATTTCATGTCCGGGTCTGGGTATTCCATTTTTATACCAAATTGGGCAATATTATCCTTAAGCCTTTCGTCTATAGCCCTATTTGGATATCTTTCGGCATACATTAGACCCTTTTTAATATTCCCTTTAACCCCTATTAATTTTTCCACCGTTTCGACTATATGCTCAATGTACCCCACAACCTTATTCAAATCCTTCACCGTATCTGCCCTAACTGCAAACTCACAAGCAGCATAATCGGGTATTATATTTGCAGCTACTCCTCCATTGGTTATAATACCATTTACATTTGTCTTTAATGGAAATAAAGCTCTAAAATGGTCTATCATGTTAAAGGTCTGTATTACAGCTTGTAAAGCATTGATTCCTCCCTCTGGAAAGGAAGAATGGACGGATTTGCCATGATACTCTATTTTTATACCCCTAGTTGCTAATCCTCCTCGGCAGATTAAATTATTTACACATGGATGCATCATTAAAGCATAATCTATATCATCAAAACACCCTTTTTCCAACATTATAATCTTTCCGCCGCCACCTTCCTCTGCTGGAGTCCCCAATAGGACAATCCTACCATCTAAATATTCTGCAACCTCTTTCAAGCCTATAGCAGCCCCTACAGCCATAGCGGCTATTAAATTATGACCACACCCATGCCCTATTTCTGGTAGAGCATCATATTCTGCTAAAAAGGCTACTGTAGATCCATTATTCCTACCCTGGTATTCTGCCCTAAAAGCAGTTTTAAGGCCTCCTATCCCTTTTTCAACAATAAAGCCATGCTTTTCTAACACTTCAGTTATATATTCAACCGCTTTAAACTCCTCAAAGGCCAGTTCCGGATTTTCATGAATTTTATTGCTTAAATCGATTAGCTCTTCCTTCATATTTTGGATTTTATCTATTATTAAATCTCTAACCTTCATAGGCACGTGCTCCTTTAATAATATTTTATGAAATGGGATATATTTAAATAGTTGATACTATTTCATGAAAGTCCTTTACCAAATTTTTAACCTTTTCCTCTCCAATCTCTTCCATACTTTTCCCCATCTCTATATAATATTTACCTATATAATCATCTATCTTCATCTTAAAGCTTGCATCTGCCTTATTATAAAAATTGCCTAATATGAAAGCAATGGCAATAAAGGGATCCCTTTTGATAAAATTTGCATCTGCTATGCCACCAAGTCCATATTTATCGCATTTAAATATGGCTTTCACCGTTACCTCTATTTGATAAGCATACTCCTGAGGATTAAACATTAAATCACCTCCATAAAACATGATCATAAGAATATATTCTCCCAATTTAATTATATCATTGGAATAATATGGGTTCAATTGCCAAGGTAAAACTTGCATATCCCAAGCGTTCCTCTAAAAGAAAAATAGGCAGTAAATTCACTGCCTATCAATTCCTACTTCAGTATACTAAACTCTATTTCCACTTGTTCTTCCTTGCCATTTCTGGTGATACTTAATTTTGCTTTATCCCCTTTCTTATATTTATATAGGGATCTTTTCAATTGGTTCATGTTTTTTATCTCTTGGTCATCAATTTTAGTTATGATATCTCCAGCCCTTAAATTAGCCTTATCTGCAGGGGAGTTTGGAACTACTTCAAGTATTATCACCCCTTCATCGGCTGTTAATTCTATACCCAATCGCCTTTCATATAGTTCTACTTCTACACCTGTTATACCAACGAATACAGTTTTATAGGTACCTTCCTTTACTACCTGTTCTATTATAGGTTTTACGGTATTTATGGGAATGGCAAAACCTAAGCCTTCTGCTGTCTTTATCTTGGCTGTATTTATGCCTATTACTTCTCCTTTACTATTCAATAGTGGCCCTCCACTATTGCCTTCGTTAATGGATGCATCCGTCTGAATCAAATCTTCAATAACATTATATTGGTCTACTTGAATTGACCTATGAAGACCGGATATGATCCCTGAGGTAACTGTCCTTTGAAATTCCATTCCCAGTGGGTTCCCTATGGCAATGGCAATTTCTCCTACCTCCAATTTATCTGAATCCCCTAAAGTAGCTACTGGGAGGTTTGTTGCATCTATTTTTACTATAGCTAAATCTGTTAAATTATCGTTCCATAATACTGTACCTTGCACTTTATCGCCATTTTCAAGTAACACCATTATCTCCTTAGCATTTCCATCCCCTACTACATGGGAATTGGTAAGAATATAACCATTCTTATCCACTATTACACCAGAACCTACTCCATCTATCTCCTGAGAGAAGAATCCAAAGTTCTGTACTTCTTTAGTGGTAATGCCTACTACGCTGCTCATGGCCTTCTTAGCTGCCAAAGAAATAGCATTTATGCTGCCACCCTCTATATTGTATATTATATTGTCGTTATAACTATTAGCCTGTTCTTCCAATGATGGCAGCATATCTGCATATAAGTAATTTATAGCAATATAGGGGGATATCAGGCCACCAATAATAGATGATATCAAAGCAATAGCCACATAGGATAATATCCTTTTTCTTCTCTCCTTTCTCTTTTCTTTATTATTATCAACAGTTATACTTATACTTTCCTTTTCTTTATACTGATTTTCCTCATGGTTTTCAACTTCTGTATCAATACCTTCTATTATCTCCATCATCTGATCTAAATCCCTTTTTTCATCATCCACTTTAATCAACCTCCTTTTAAACAATCCTATATTGTCAGCTCTACATATAGATTAGTCCATGAATGTAAAAAAAATATAGTTAGATTATGTTTTTGTTGTAAAAATATTTTTTGACTTTTTTACAATTTACCATAATTATTTTATATGTATAACATACATTTTATATATTCTAAAAAATAGTAACCAGAAATTGAAATACTATTTTTTGATATAATAATTGTAGATTATTTAATTATCGACTTAAGGAGGGAATAGTTATGGGCTTTAGAATATATCTAGTAGAAGATGACAATAATTTAAACTTGGTATTAACTACCTATCTGAAAAAGGAAGGTTGGCAGGTAACTTCTTTTTTGACTGGAAAAGACGCCAAAAATGCCATTAAAAATACCCCAGATTTGTGGATTTTAGATATTATGTTACCAGACATAGATGGATATCAGCTTATTAAGGAAATTAAGCTAACCTCTCCAAAAGTCCCTGTCATATTTATTTCTGCTAGAGATGCAGACATAGATAGGGTCTTAGGTTTAGAATTGGGAAGCGACGATTACTTGGCTAAACCCTTCCTTCCTAGAGAGTTGGTTATAAGAACTAGAAATCTACTGGAGCGAGTCTATGGTCTTAACAATGAAGTGCTAGATATTCCTCCTTATACCATAGAAGAAAGGTCCAGAAGAGTTAAATCAAAAGGAGAATTAATAGATTTGACTTCAAAGGAATTTGATCTATTACTCTATTTTGCCAAAAATCAAGGTATTGCTCTTTCCCGAGAGCAGATTTTAGAAACTATTTGGGGAGTTGACTACTTTGGTACTGATAGGGTAGTAGACGACTTGGTTCGTAGACTCAGGAAAAAGATGTCTCATTTAAGAATAGAAACCATATATGGCTATGGATATAGGATGATAGAAAATGATAAATAAGATGAAGAATTGGCCTTTATCAATTCAAATATGGATAGTTTTTGCTACCATTACTCTAGGCATATCCTTGATACTATCCTTTATATTACCATTGACTTTAAAGGATTTCTTCACCAATGAAATATATATAACCATAGAATCGGCTCAAACCCTTCTGTTTAATCAATATGACCTACGTTCAATAATGGATTTGTTGGAATCCCAAGGACCAGAAAAATCAAGGCAGACCTTAGAAAATATCCGTACAGTTAACCATTTTATCGTATATGAGGATAGCCCAATAATTTTCCCTTATACTTTCCCATTAGATTTCTTAAATGAAGTAAGGAATCAAGCATTAACCCAAAAAAACAACAGCGAAAGGTACAGTGGAAAAGTGGGAACAGAAAAGATATTCTACGTAATAACGAAGGGTAAAGCTTTAAACCAAAACGCCTATTTGGTTTCCTATATGTGGGACTCTTATAGAGAGGATTTAGTCCAAACTTTATTTAGGAAACTAGCAATTGCCATGTTTCTAGTTTTTATCTTAAGCTGGATTCCTGCCATATTATTAGCTAGACACCTATCCAGCCCTTTGGTTAGCTTGGAAAAACGAGTGGGAAAACTTGCAAATAATGAATGGGATGAACCTGTAGAACTTGATAGAAGTGATGAAATAGGTAAATTAGGAGAATCCATAGAAAGGCTTAGAAACCAGTTAATATATCAGCAGGAAATGCAGCAGTCTTTTTTGCAGCATGTGTCTCATGAATTAAAGACACCTGTAATGGTTATCCGCAGCTTTTCCCAGGCTATTAGAGATGGAATCTATCCAAAAGGCGATTTAAACTGCTCCGTAAAAGTAATAGATGAGGAAGCAGAAAGATTAGAAAAGCGCATAAGGAACTTACTTTATATAACAAAATTAGATTATTTAAACAATTATAATATACTTTACGCAATCTTTTCTTTAGATGAATTGATAAAGGACGTAATAGATCGGCTATCTTGGAGCAGAACGGATATCGATTGGAGATTGGATTTACCACCAACCAATATCAAAGGGGATGTGGAACAATGGAGAGTGGTTGTAGAAAATTTATTAGATAACCAGATTAGATATGCAAAAAACTCAATATCCATATCTTTAAAGAACATAGATGACAAGGTACTTCTTAGGTTTTGGAATAACGGGCCTAACATAGAGCCAGAAACTTTAAATTCTCTATTTACCAAGTTTAATAAGGGATATAAAGGGGAATTTGGCCTTGGATTGGCCATTGCCCAAAGGATTATAACCTTACATGGAGGTAAAATCTGGGCTGAAAACGAAAAAGAAGAAGGAGTATCTTTTTATGTAGAGATACCTATGGATTAGATTAATCCATAAGTTTAAATATATATCATTCCAAAAACCATTTAAGCAATTTGGAAACAATTAGGCACTAGGAAAGCAACACTGCTACCATAAATTTGCATATAATTTATCCCCATTAACATCAAAATATTTAGATACATTAACAATGTCTATAATCGGATTCGTTACCTTTCCCCCTTGCAATGCTTATCCACCATATTAATAATATCTGGAAAATATATGAAATCAATCCAATTGTAATACATTAAATTAAGGAAGGACTAAAGTCCTTCCTTATAATATTATATTAGCTTTTTCACTTCCTCTAATACTTTATCATAATCGGGATGAGTTTTCACCTCTTTTACATATTCAACGTATCTTACAGTGTTATCCCTGTCTAAAACTACTATCCCCCTGCTTAAAAGTCGATGTTCTTCAATAACAAATCCATAATTTAAACCAAAGGAAAGATCTCTATGATCTGATAAAGTTATAACCTTATCTATTTTATTAGCACTGCAGAATCTATCTTGTGCAAAGGGCAAATCTACGCTAATAGTTAATATTAATACATCCTTTAACTTAGCAGCTTCCTCATTAAAACGGATAGTTTGAAGTTCACAGATTCCTGTATCCAAAGATGGTACTACACTGATAATCTTAATGCTGTCCCCTGTATCCTTTAATGAATACTCTGTCAAATCCTTTTTAAGAGCTGTAAAATCTGGAGCCTTATCTCCTACTTTGATCTCCTTACCAATTAAGGTTACAGGGTTTCCTCCCATAGTTACTATACCCCTTCTCTTTTCTACCATTTTTCATCCTCCTAAAATGTATTTCAATCATTATATTAATACCCTGCTGCTTTTCTTATACTCAACCTAATTCAATTTAACCTTATATTAAATCCTTCACTTTTCCATAAGCTAGGATTGAGTAATATAAGTAGAGTAAATATTTCTAACCTACCTAACAACATACATACAGACATAACAAATTTTGATAAATCACTAAATCCACTATAGCTTCTCGATGGACCTGCAAAGCCAAAGGCAGGCCCAACATTTCCTAGAGTAGATGCTACAGCACTTGTAGCACTTTCAAAATCAACTCCATCTAAAGAAACTATCATAGTGGTTATTATAAATATGAAAATGAAAAGAGCAAAGAAACTTGATATACCAGCAATAATGTTATTTGATATAACTTTGCCATCTACCTTTATGGGGATAACAGCTCTAGGATGTAATATCCTATAAAACTCTCTTCTAATTGACTTTAGCAGTACCACAATTCTGATGTTTTTAATTCCACCTGCAGTTGAACCAGCACATCCGCCTATAAACATTAGAGCAAATAAAATGACCTTACTAAATGTTGGCCATTTATCAAAATCTACTGTGACATAACCCGTAGTAGTTATAATTGAAGATACTTGAAAAAAAGAATCCCTTAGTGCTATTCCAAAATTGTTGTACTTCATTGGACTATAAATATTTATTGCTATTAATATTACGGAAAACAATATAGTTCCAAGATAAAACCTTAATTCATTATTTCTTACAACTTCTCTCCATTTCCCTTTAACAAGCAAATAATGTAGGGAAAAGTTAGCTCCACATAATGTCATGAATATGCCAATTACTAAATGTATATAAGTGCTTTGGTAATAACCTACACTAATAGCCTTAATTCCGAATCCTCCTGTACCTACTGTACCAAAAGTATGAAGAGCAGAATCATAAAGAGACATTCCTCCTAAAACAAGTAAAATAATCTGTATAATAGTTATTGATGTATATATAGTATATAAAATCTTAGCAGTATCCCTAACTCTTGGTACAATCCTATCTGGTGTCGGACCAGGACTTTCTGTTTTATATATTTGAAAACCTCCTATACCCAACATTGGCATAAGTGCAACTGTAAATACCAATATGCCCATTCCGCCAATCCAATGAGTAAAAGATCTCCAAAATAGGACCCCTTTAGGGAATGACTCTATATTATCAACTATTGAAGCCCCCGTGGTTGTAAAACCAGACACTGTCTCAAAAAAAGCATCAATCCATGAAGGAATAGTATTAGAAAATATAAAAGGCAGTGCACCAAATATAGATACTAATATCCATCCAAATCCTACGATTGCTAAGCCTTCTTTAATTTGAATATCTTTTTTATATTTAAATACCCTACTCATCACAAATCCTACTGCACCAGTTATTATTATACTTAACAATATTGCCTTCCAATCATAACTACCATAAAAAAAAGCAACTAATAAGGAGGGAACCATTAGCCCAGCTTCTACTATTAGTAAATGCCCTAATATACTAGTAATTGCCCCAAAATTCATTTAATATGCCTCCTTTATTAACAGGACTTATTAATTTATTCAACATAGGTATATCAGATGCTAGTGAAAATACAATAATCCTATCATTGCCGTATATTATGCTATTTCCATCTGGTATTATTACCTCCCCATTATGAACAATTGCTCCTATGATTATACCCTTAGGTAACCCTACTTTAGATAAAGGCTTTCCAACTATAGGAGAATCTTTACCAACAATCATCTCTGTTACTTCTCCTTCTCCTCCCAATAATAATGAAACGGAAACTACTTTACCGCCTTTTATATATTTTAATATATCGCTAACAGTTATATTAACTGGATTTAAAGCTATATCCACATCTAGCCTATCCACTATATAAGCATAATTAGGCCTGCTTATCTTTGCTATAGTTTTGTTTACTCCAGATTGTTTAGCCAATAAGGCCATTAATAAGTTTAACTCATCAAATCCTGTAACCCCTACAAATGTATCATAGGATTCTAAATCCTCTTCTTGTAAAAGATTCATGTCGGTGCCATCACCATAAATTACTAAGGTATGGTCTAATTTTTCTGCTAAATATTCACATCTTTCCTTATCCTTTTCTATAATAGTTACATTCATTCCCGATTCTTCCAATTTACTAGCTAGATAATAACCAATATTTCCTCCTCCTAAAATTAAGACCTTTTTAGATTTAAGCTTTTTCATATTCACTCCAAGTCTTTCTGCAAGCTTATTTATATTTTCATTTTTACCTATTACATAAATAACGTCATTTGCCATTACCTTAGTAGAACCATTTGGAATTATTAATTCACCATTCCGAAATATACCAGTAATAAGCAATCCATCTAAACCATCTAAATCCATTATCCGTTTTCCAGCAAAAGGATTAGTACTTCCTATGTGAAAATCAAACATAGATACTTTACCTTTAGCAAAATCCCCAATAAAAAAATTATAAGTCTTTGATACGTATCTTTTTATCTCAATGGCAGTTGCCAAGTCTGGGTTAATAATAAAATCTACTCCAAATTGTTTCCTTACAAAATCCAACTGTTCAATAAATTCTGGATTCCTAATTCTTGCTATTGTCTTTTTACAATTTAGATTCTTTGCCAAAGTACATATCAAAGTATTAACTTCATCACTATCTGTAGTAGCTACAAGTAGGTCATAGGCTCCTACATCTAGTTCCTTTAATGTTCCAAGCTGCATTCCATTAGCTTGGATGGTAAATACATCCAGGTGGCTATTTATATTTTCCAATATCTCACTATTTATATCAACTAGAGTCACATCAATATCTTCATTATTCATTGCTTCAGCTAGTTTATAACCTAGTTTCCCAGCTCCTACAATCATTACTTTCATTTGAATCATCTCCTAAATTAAATATTCAACACTATTATAACAGCTCCAAAGTTAATAAAAAAGTTATTATAATATTTTAGTTGTAAATTCTTACATTAATTTCTGTTACATTATATAATTTCAACACTTTTTTAATAATTATTAAATAACCCTTGTTGGTATACTATGGTATAATTATGTCAAATAACATGTTGTCTTATAAAACGTAGATAAATTAGGATGGCGAGGTTTTACTATGAATATTAAAAAGTTTTCCCTAATCTCCATAATTCTATTGGTATTACTCTGTTTAATTGGCTGTTCTGAAGAATTCACCTGTTCAATAGTAAATTGCAAAATTAAATCCGGAGAAGAAATTACCTTTTTCATTGCTACAGACCCCCACCATCTATCTAAGAAAACCTATGATGATGGAGAAGCCTTCGATTGGTTTCTTAATTCTGGAGACGGCAAACTTCTCCATTATACGGATGAGATAATAGATGCTTTTACCCTAGATGTTGAAAATGGGAAGCCAGATATTTTGATTATCCCAGGAGATCTGACCTGTAATGGAGAAAAGGAAAGCCATTTAGAAATGGCAGAAAAATTGGATACTATCAAAAAGCTAGGAGTCCAAGTATTTGTAATACCTGGTAACCATGATATAGAGAATCCTTGGGCAAGACATTATTTTGGAGATGAGATGATTAAGATAGATTCCATTACGGATAAAGAATTTGTAGAAATCTACGGTTCCTTTGGCTATAAGGATGCAATTTCTAGGGACAGCCATTCCTTAAGCTATCTGGCAGCCCCTGCAGAGGATGTTTGGCTTTTGATGTTAGATTCGGCCAAATACAAACGGAATAAGGTAAGAACTGCACCAGAAATGGGTGGCGAAATACCAAGTAAGACCTTTAACTGGATAAGGGAATGTGCTAATTTAGCAAAGGAAAATGGGGCTCAAATTATTGCAGTTATGCACCACAGTTTAATAGATCATAATGAAGTAGTAAATGAAAATTATACCCTAGACAACAGCCAAGAAGTAATAGACCTACTCCTTGACTGTAATATTCAAATTGTATTATCAGGCCACATACATATACAAGATATAAAATCTCATAGAAGGGACAATAAAATAATTTACGATATTGCCACATCCTGTCTAGTAGCCTTTCCCAATCAGTATGGAGTATTAGAATTTGTACCTAATGAGGGATTTGAATATTCAACGAGGAGAGTAGATGTCTATGCTTGGGCCTGGGAAAATGAAATTAAAGATAGAAATTTAAATAATTTCAATAAATATTCTAGAGATTTCTTTAGACGTAGGTCCTACGATAAATATTACGATTCTTTATTGGAAATTAGTAAATTCTCCGATAGAGAAATGAAGGCCATCTCAGAAACGGTGGCAGAACTCAATTTGAAATACTTTGCTGGTTTTAGGAATGAACTATTACACGATATTTTTACAACAAAAGGATTTAAAATATTATTAGATACAGCCCCATTTTTTATAAGAGATTATGTATTGAGTATGTTTGATGATGAAAGGACGGATAATAATAAAGTTTTTATCCCCCTAAAATCTTATTAAGAAAATATATAATTATTTTCTCAGATCCTATCATGTTATTAGTATTTTTTATAAGAATTTGGGTATCTATAAATTAACTTAATAATGATTTTAGGGAGTGGTTTAGATGAAAAAAATTATAACCATTGAATACTGTACAGCTTGAGGTTATCTACCGAGGGCAGTTGCCCTTTCCAACAATCTACTGGGAGAACATAAAAACAAAATTTCTGAAATAAAAATAATTCCCTCTTCCAACGGTGTATTTGAAGTAACTATTGACAACGAACTGATATTTTCCAAGAAGAAATTAGATAGGTTTCCTGAAGAAAATGAAGTAGAAAATATAGTCAAGGAAAAATTGGGTTAATTATTAACAATTATCCCCTTCATTGAATTAATGAAGGGGATAATATACTATAGCCTAAAACGGCGATAATTCCCTGGAAAAGTGGATATTTGTTGTTTAATATTTTGAGACTGTAATAAATTTTGTGCTTTAAGTAAGTTTGATTACTCTGATCTGACAAGAAAATTTAGATTAAATTTAGATAATAATTTTTCAAATTT